>NZ_JBSFVZ010000012.1:0-255563 GCF_053592575.1 Streptomyces sp. NPDC002640
CCCGCCGCGGGGCCGCGGCCCCCCCCCCCCCCCCGGCCCCCGCCCCCCCCCCGGGGGGGGGGCGGCCCCCCCCCCCCCCGCCCCCCCCCCCCCCGCCTCCTCGTACTCCTCGTAGCGGACCGTCAGCCGGTGAGCGAGGGCCGGGACAGCACCACCAGGCTGCGGGACTCGACGATCAGCTCGGTGCCGGCCTTGTGCTCGGCCTCGTCGGGAACCCCCTGCGGGTCGGCCGTGTCGACCAGGGCCGTCCACCGTTCGCCGTAGGCGGCCGACGGGAGCCGGAAGGTCATCGGCTCCCAGTAGCTGTTGAGGAGCAGCAGGAAGGAGTCGTCCACCACCCTCTGCCCGTAGGAGTCCCGCTCCGCGATGGCGTCGCCGTTGAGGAAGACCCCGATGGCGTGGGCGTCGGAACGGTGCCAGTCCTCGTCGGCCATCTCGGTGGCGTCGGGCAGCAGCCATACCAGGTCGGGCAGCGGCTGCGCCTCGTCGACCGGCGTGTCGCCGCGGAAGAAGCGCCGGCGCCGCAGTACGGGGTGCTCGCGGCGCAGGGTGATCAGGCGGGCGGTGTAGTCGATGAGCTCGCGCTGTTCCTCGCCGAGCCCGCGCCAGTCGATCCAGGAGATCTCGTTGTCCTGGCAGTAGGCGTTGTTGTTGCCCTGCTGGGTGCGGCCCAGTTCGTCGCCGTGGCAGAGCATCGGGATGCCCTGGGAGAGCAGCAGGGTGGCCAGGAGGTTGCGCTGCTGCCGGGCCCGCAGCTCGAGGATCCCCTCGTCGTCGGTGGCGCCCTCGACGCCGCAGTTCCAGGAGCGGTTGTGGTTCTCGCCGTCCCGGTTGTCCTCGCCGTTGGCCTCGTTGTGCTTGTCGTTGTACGAGACCAGGTCGCGCAGGGTGAAGCCGTCGTGGGCGGTGACGAAGTTGATGCTGGCGCGGGGCCGGCGGCGGTCGCGTTCGTACAGGTCGGAGGAGCCGGTCAGCCGGGAGGCGAACTCGGCGAGGCTGTGGTCCTCGGCGCGCCAGAAGTCGCGGACCGCGTCGCGGTAGAGGCCGTTCCACTCGGACCACAGCGGCGGGAAGTTGCCCACCTGGTAGCCGCCGTCGCCGAGGTCCCAGGGCTCGGCGATCAGCTTCACGCGGCTGATCACCGGGTCCTGCTGGATCAGGTCGAAGAACGCCGACAGCCGGTCCACCTCGTGGAACTGGCGGGCCAGGGTGGCCGCCAGGTCGAAGCGGAAGCCGTCGACGTGCATCTCGGTCACCCAGTAGCGCAGCGAGTCCATGATGAGCTGCAGCACGTAGGGGTGGCGCATCAGCAGGCTGTTGCCGGTGCCGGTGGTGTCGTAGTAGTGCCCCCAGTCGCCGTCGACCAGGCGGTAGTAGGAGGCGTTGTCGATGCCGCGGAAGGAGAGGGTGGGACCCTTCTCGTTGCCCTCGGCGGTGTGGTTGTAGACCACGTCGAGGATGACCTCGAGGCCGGCCTCGTGGAGGGCCTTCACCATCGCCTTGAACTCGTTCACCTGTTCGCCGCGGGTGCCGCGGGCGGCGTACTCGTTGTGCGGGGCGAAGAAGCCGATCGTGTTGTAGCCCCAGTAGTTGGTCAGTCCCCTGCCGAGCAGCACGCCGTCCTGGACGAACTGGTGCACCGGCATCAGTTCGACGGCCGTCACCCCGAGCGAGGTCAGGTGCTCGACCACCGCGGGGTGGGCCAGGCCGGCGTAGGTGCCGCGCAGGCGGGCCGGGACCTTGGGGTGGGTGCGGGTGAGACCGCGGACGTGGGTCTCGTAGATCACGGAGTCCGCGTACGGCCGTCCGGGTGAGCGGTCGTCGCCCCAGTCGAAGTACGGGTCGGTGACCACGCCGAGCATGGTGTGGCCCGCGCTGTCGGCCGAGGAAGGGCCGCGGGGGGCGCGCTCGTAGAGCGAGGGGTGGTCGTCGGGCATGCCGTCCACGGCCCGGGCGTACGGGTCGAGCAGCACCTTCCGGGGGTTGCAGCGGTGTCCCATCGACGGGTCCCAGGGCCCGTGGACCCGGTACCCGTAGCGCTGGCCGGGGCCCACGCCGGGCAGGTAGCAGTGCCAGACGAAGCCGTCGACCTCGTGGAGGGTCACCGTGCGGTACGTCCCGTCGTCGTCGACCAGGACGAGGTCCACGCGCTCGGCCACCTCGCTGAAGAGCGCGAAGTTGGTGCCCTGCCCGTCGTAGGTCGCGCCCAGCGGGCTGGGGCGCCCGCTCCACACGGGCGCCCCTGCGCTCTCGGTCCTGCGCGCCGTCACCGCGACACCACGCTCTCGCGCACCGCGGCGGCCACCTCGAGCGGTGGCAGGGAGCCGGCCAGGGCCGGCACGCGTTCCGTGTCCCGCGGCAGGTCGAGGGCCTCGTCGACCAGCGGCTCGGGGCCCCTGGGCACCAGCGGGACACGTTCCCCGGAGCGGGCGCGCCGGGTGAACCAGATGATCCGGCCGGCGACCGTGTCGCAGCAGCCCCACCCGTCGCTGTGCGCGGCGATGTGGGTCAGGCAGGGACGCAGTTCGAGGTCGGGCCGGAGGTTGCGGTCGTTCTGGCCGACAGCGGTGATCAGGTGCTGGCCGTTCCACCACATCTCGATGGAGGTCTTCTTGTCGGTGGCGTGCTCGTCGATAGCGCGCAGCAGCACCTCGGCGCCGCGGCGGACGGGATCGACGAGGTTGTCCAGGCTCCAGAACCGGAGGTGGGCGGCCAGGATCCGGCCGACCTGGTCGACCCGTTGCGGACCGACCTCCACGTCGAGGTGGTAGTAGCAGGGCACTGCGGTCTTCATCGTCGTTGGCTCCTCACCGGCGAAGCTCCCCGCCTCCTCGTGCCACTTGGCGGACACGAGCCCCGAACACGAAGCGTGAGCGTTGTTCGCTTCTGAGTCACCTTCAGGGTGAGAGTCTTACGCCGTTCGTGCAACCCGAGACGACTCCTGCGGTCGTTGAACCCCCAACAAGACGCTGCGTGGTCACATGTGCACCATGGGTGACAAGCCTGCCCAGGAAACGTCCGAAGCATCGAGAGGGGGCCCGCCCCATGCTGCTCCCGGCCAAGGCCGAAGTGGCCCGGCACCTCAGCCGGTACCGGGCCTGGGAACGGGTGATGCTCGCATCCCCCGCCGACCCCACGGTGCGCGACCGCTTCGAGGACTCGGGCTACACCTTGTGCGCCCTGATGCAAAAGCGCTGTGCGCGCGAGGCGGCGGACGCCGCCGAGCGGTACCTGCGCTCCGGTCTCGTCTCCTACCTGCGCCAGGAACGGCGGAAGGCGCCGTCGCCGCTCGGCGGGCGGCGCTCCTCCGCCCGGCCGGGGCGGCGGGGGCCGCCGAACGGCCGCCGTTCGCCCGCGGGCCGGTAGGCACCGCCGGCCCCGCCCCGTTCCCCTCCCGGCATTCCGATCACGTCGAAGGCAGAACCATGAAGCGACCCCAGGCCATCGGCCGCATTCCCGTCCGCGACGTCCGTCCCGCGGTCGAGTGCGGCAGACGTCCCGCGAAGGCCGTCGTCGGCGAGACCTTCGAGGTCACGGCGACGGTTTTCCGTGAGGGCCATGACGCGGTCGGGGCCAATGTGGTGCTGAGGGATCCGGACGGGCGGCCGGGCCCGTGGACGCCGATGCGCGAGCAGGCCCCCGGGACCGACCGGTGGGGCGCCCTGGTGACGCCGCGTCGGACGGGTCTGTGGACGTACACCGTGGAGGCGTGGAGCGACCCGGTGTCCACCTGGCGGCGCAACGCGCGCATCAAGATCCCGGCCCGGATCGACGTGGGGCTGGTGCTGGAGGAGGGCGCCGAGCTGTTCGCGCGGGCCGCCCGCCGGGTCCCGAAGGGGCCGGGACGGGACGCGGTGCGGGCGGCGGCACGGGCGCTGGGCGACGACTCCCTCGACGTGGACGAGCGGTTCGCCGCCGCCTTCGACCCGGCGGCCGAGGAGGCGCTGGACCGGCACCCGCTGCGGGAACTGGTGTCCGCCTCGCGGCCGATGCCGTTGCTGGTGGAGCGGGAACGGGCCTTGTACGGGGCGTGGTACGAGTTCTTCCCCCGCTCGGAGGGCGCGGTGGTCCCGCAGGACGGTCCGCCGGTCAGCGGGACCTTCCGCACCGCGGCCGAGCGGCTGCCGGCCGTCGCCGCGATGGGTTTCGACGTCGTATACCTTCCGCCCATTCACCCGATCGGCCTCACCCACCGCAAGGGCCGCAACAACACGCTGACCGCCCACGAGGGGGACGTCGGCGTGCCCTGGGCCATCGGTTCCCCGGAGGGCGGGCACGACGCCGTCCACCCGGACCTCGGGACGCTGGACGACTTCGACGCGTTCGTGGCGAAGGCCGCCGAGCACGATCTGGAGATCGCGCTGGACTTCGCGCTCCAGTGCTCCCCCGACCACCCGTGGGTGGAGAAGCACCCGGACTGGTTCCACCACCGCCCCGACGGGTCCATCGCCTACGCGGAGAACCCGCCGAAGAAGTACCAGGACATCTACCCGATCGCCTTCGACCAGGACATGCCCGGCCTGGTCGAGGAGACCGTCCGCGTCCTGCGCTTCTGGATGGAGCACGGCGTCCGCGTCTTCCGCGTCGACAACCCGCACACCAAGCCGGTCGTCTTCTGGGAGAAGGTGATCGGCGAGATCAACGCCGCGGACCCGGACGTCATCTTCCTGGCCGAGGCCTTCACGCGCCCCGCCATGATGGAGACGCTGGCGCAGGTCGGCTTCCAGCAGTCCTACACGTACTTCACCTGGCGCAACTCCAAGCACGAGCTGACCGAGTACCTGACGGAGCTGAGCGGGGAGACGGCGCACTACCTGCGGCCCAACCTGTTCGTGAACACCCCGGACATCCTGCACGCCTACCTGCAGCACGGCGGCCGGCCGGCCTTCGAGGTCCGCGCGGTCCTGGCCGCCACCCTCTCCCCCACCTGGGGTGTCTACGCCGGCTTCGAGCTGTGCGAGAACACCCCGGTCCGCGAGGGCAGCGAGGAGTACCTGGACTCCGAGAAGTACCAGCTCCGCCCCCGCGACTGGGAGGCCGCCGAACGCGAGGGCCGCACCATCGCCCCGCTGGTCACCCGGCTGAACGAGATCCGCCGGCACCATCCGGCGCTGCAACGGCTGCGCAATCTCCGATTCCATCCCACCGACAACGACGCCGTGATCGCGTACAGCAAGCGCGAGGGCGACGACACCGTCCTGGTCGTCGCCAACCTGGACCCGCACCACGCCCAGGAGGCCACGGTCCGCGCGGACCTGGCCCGGCTCGGCGTCGACCCGCACGGGCCGGTGTCCCTCCGGGACGAGCTGACGGGCGAGACGTACCGCTGGAGCGGCGCCGACTACGTGCGCCTGGAGCCCGGCGTCCGGCCGGCCCACGTCTTCCACGTGGAGGGCGTCCACACCCAGGCCGGAGGGACCACGGCGCCATGACCGTCAACGACCCCGTTCCGGACACGTTCGAGGACACGCCGGCCCGCGACCGCGACCCCGAGTGGTTCAAGCGCGCCGTCTTCTACGAGGTACTGGTCCGCTCGTTCCAGGACTCCAACGGCGACGGCGTGGGAGACCTCAAGGGTCTGACCGCCAAGCTGGACTACCTGCAGTGGCTCGGCGTGGACTGCCTGTGGATCCCGCCGTTCTTCAAGTCGCCGCTGCGCGACGGCGGGTACGACGTCTCCGACTACACGGCGGTGCTGCCCGAGTTCGGCGACCTGGCGGACTTCGTGGAGTTCGTCGACGCCGCGCACCAGCGCGGCATGCGCGTGATCATCGACTTCGTCATGAACCACACCAGCGACCAGCACCCGTGGTTCCAGGAGTCCCGCAAGGACCCCGACGGCCCCTACGGCGACTACTACGTCTGGGCCGACGACGACAAGCAGTACCAGGACGCCCGGATCATCTTCGTCGACACCGAGACGTCCAACTGGACGTACGACCCGGTCCGGGGCCAGTACTACTGGCACCGGTTCTTCTCGCACCAGCCGGACCTCAACTACGAGAATCCGGCGGTGCAGGAGGAGATCCTGGCGGCCCTGCGCTTCTGGCTCGACCTCGGTGTGGACGGCTACCGCCTGGACGCCGTCCCCTACCTCTACGCGGAGGACGGCACCAACTGCGAGAACCTGCCGGCCACCCACCAGTTCCTCAAGCGGGTCCGCAAGGAGATCGACGCCCACTACCCGGACACGGTCCTGCTGGCCGAGGCCAACCAGTGGCCCGAGGACGTCGTCGACTACTTCGGCGACTTCACCGCCGGCGGCGACGAGTGCCACATGGCCTTCCACTTCCCGGTGATGCCGCGGATCTTCATGGCCGTCCGCCGCGAGTCCCGCTACCCCGTCTCGGAAATCCTCGCCAAGACGCCGGCGATCCCGAAGAACTGCCAGTGGGGCATCTTCCTGCGCAACCACGACGAGCTGACCCTGGAGATGGTCACCGACGAGGAACGCGACTACATGTACGCGGAGTACGCCAAGGACCCGCGCATGCGGGCCAACATCGGCATCCGCCGCCGCCTCGCGCCCCTCCTCGACAACGACCGCAACCAGATCGAGCTCTTCACCGCCCTGCTGCTCTCCCTGCCGGGATCGCCCGTCCTGTACTACGGCGACGAGATCGGCATGGGCGACAACATCTGGCTCGGCGACCGCGACGCCGTCCGCACCCCCATGCAGTGGACCCCCGACCGCAACGCCGGCTTCTCGGCCTGTGACCCGGGGCGGCTGTACCTGCCGACCATCATGGACCCGGTCTTCGGCTACCAGGTCACCAACGTCGAGGCCTCCATGGCCTCGCCGTCCTCCCTGCTGCACTGGACCCGCCGGATGATCGAGATCCGCAAGCAGAACCCGGCGTTCGGACTCGGCAGCTACACCGAACTCCCGTCCTCCAACCCCGCGGTGCTCGCCTTCCTGCGCGAGTACGAGGACGACACCGTCGTGTGCGTGCACAACTTCTCCCGCTTCGCCCAGCCCACCGAACTCGACCTGAGCGCCTTCGAGGGGCGTCACCCGGTCGAACTGTTCGGCGGAGTCCGCTTCCCGGCCATCGGCGAACTGCCGTACCTGCTCACCCTGGCAGGCCACGGCTTCTACTGGTTCCGGCTCGTCCGAGTCGCACCCCGCGCCAGCCGACGACTGTGAGCCTGAGCCCGCGAAAGGACACGCCATGACGAAGACAGCACCGCTCCGCACCGCCCTCCCGGTCGCCGCCGAGCCCATGGCCTCCCTCAAGGGGCTGTTGCTCGAATGGCTGCCCCAGCAGCGCTGGTTCGCGGGCAAGGACCGCCCCGTGGCGGACCTGAAGCTGCTGTCCATGACGGAACTGCACCCGGGCTGCCTGCACCTGCTGGTGCACGCCGAGCACACCGGTCTGCCCACTCCGGGCGGCTCCCCTCCGGGCGACTGCTACCAGCTGCTGCTGGGGGCCCGGCGGGAGCTTCCGCCGCGGCTCGCGGAGGCGTTCATCGGCCGGGCGGGCTCCGGCCCGCTGGCCGGCCTGGCCGTCTACGACGCACTGCGCGAGCCCCGTTCGGCGGCCCTGCTGCTCGACCGGCTGCGTCACCCGGGTACGACCGGGCCGCTCACCTTCGAGCGCGACCCCGGCGTCTGCCTGCCGGCCGGGCTGGCCCCGCGGCTGCTCGCGGCCGAGCAGTCCAACACCTCGCTGGTGTACGGCGACGCGTACATCCTCAAGGTGTTCCGCCGCATCCAGCCCGGCATCAACCCGGACTGGGAGGTGCCGTGGGCGCTGGCGCGGACGGGCTGCACCCGGGTCCCGGCGCCGACGGCCTGGTTCCGCACCTCGCAGCCGTTCGAGGCGACCCTGGGCGTGCTCCAGCCGTTCCTGCCGTCGGCGACGGACGGCTGGACGCTGGGCCTCAACGCGCTCGCGGCCGACAACGACTTCACCCGCGAGGCGCACGCCCTGGGCCGGGCCACCGCGGAGGTGCACCAGGCGCTGGCCGCCGCCTTCCCGAGCGGTCCGCCCGGCGCGGAGGCGGCGCCGCAGCGGGGCAGGCTGGCGCGGGAGATGAACGAGCGGCTGCACGCCACCGCCCGTGCCGTGCCCGACCTGCGGCCGTACGTGCCGGGGCTCTCCGCCGCGTTCGCCTCGCTGGAGGCGGACCGTCCGGCCCAGCGCATCCACGGCGACCTGCACCTGGGCCAGGTGCTGCGGGCCGGCAGCGAGTGGTTCGTGATCGACTTCGAGGGCGAGCCGTCCCGGCCGCTGGCCGAGCGCCGCGGCGTCCAGTCCCCGGTCCGGGACGTGGCGGGCATGCTCCGTTCCTTCGACTACGCGGCCCGCACCCGCCGGCCGTGGCACCCCGAGTGGGCCCGGCAGTGCCGTGACGCCTACTGCGCGGGCTACGCACGCGGCGCGGGGTGGGACCCCCGCGACGAGCCCGGCGTGCTCCGCGCCTACGAGACCGACCGGGCGGTGTACGAGGTCCTCTACGAGGCCCGGCACCGGCCCGACTGGCTCCCCGTTCCGATGGCAGCGATCCGGCGTCTCGCCGTTCTAGGAGGCTGAACCCGACCATGGCACTGCGTGAGACCGCTCCCCCCGAGCCGTCCGCCCCTCGCCCCGGCGCCGCCCCGGCCGGCACCGCCCCCGCCGAGGCCGGCCGGGGCGGTGCGGACGCGGCCGGCGCCGGACGGGCGCACGCCCGGGCCAGGCGCCGGGCCTCGGCGCCGGTGGTGCGCAGGCCCGTCGTCCCGGGGGCGTCGCCCGCGCCCCCGCTGGACGCGGGCGACCGTCACCGTCTGCTCTCCGGCTGCCATCACGACCCGCACGCCCTGCTCGGCGCCCACCCGGTGGCCGAGGGCGTCGTCTTCCGGGCCCTGCGGCCCGGGGCGCACGGGGTCAGCCTGGTCCTCGACGGCGGCCGGCACGTACCGCTGAACGACGAGGGCGACGGCCTGTTCGGCGGCCTGCTCGCGCTCGAGGCGGTCCCGGAGTACCGGCTGCACGTCGTCTACCCGGAGACCGAGGTCGAGACCGAGGACCCGTACCGCTTCCTGCCCGCGCTGGGCGAGCTCGACCTGCACCTGATCCGCGAGGGCCGCCACGAGCAGCTGTGGAAGGCCCTGGGCGCGGAGCCCATGGTCCACCAGGGCGTGACCGGCACCCGCTTCTCCGTCTGGGCGCCCAACGCCTCCGGCGTGCGGGTCGCGATGGAGTCGACGTTCTGGGACGGCACCGCCTTCCCCATGCGTTCCATGGGCGCGTCCGGCGTGTGGGAGCTGTTCCTGCCGGACGTCGGCGAGGGCACCCTCTACAAGTTCGAGATCGCCACCAGCTACGGCACGCGGCTGCTGAAGGCCGACCCGATGGCCCGCCGCACCGAGTGCCCCCCGGCCACCGCCTCCGTGGTGACCGCCTCGCACTACGAGTGGGCCGATCAGGAGTGGATGGCGCACCGGGGCGACCGGCCGGTGCACGAGGCGCCCTTCTCGGTGTACGAGGTGCACCTGGCGTCCTGGCGTCCCGGGCTCACCTACCGGCAGCTCGCGGAGCAGCTCCCGAAGTACGTCAAGGAGCTCGGCTTCACCCACGTCGAGCTGATGCCGGTCGCCGAGCACCCGTTCGCCCCCTCCTGGGGCTACCAGGTGACCGGTTTCTACGCCCCGACCGCGCGCCTCGGGTCCCCCGACGATTTCAAGTACCTGGTCGACAGCCTCCACCGGGCCGGCATCGGCGTGATCATGGACTGGGTGCCCGCCCACTTCCCGAAGGACGACTGGGCGCTGGCCCGGTTCGACGGCTTCCCCCTCTACGAGCCCGGCAACGAGATGCGGGCCGAGCACCCCGACTGGGGCACCTACGAGTTCGACTTCGGCCGCACCGAGGTGCGCAACTTCCTGGTCGCCAACGCCGTGTACTGGTGCGAGGAGTTCCACATCGACGGCCTGCGGGTCGACGCGGTGGCCTCGATGCTCTACCTGGACTACTCCCGCGAGGACGGGCAGTGGCAGCCGAACGAGCACGGCGGGCGGGAGGACTGGGCGGCGGTCCGCTTCCTGCAGGAGATGAACGCCACCGTGTACCGGCGCAACCCCGGTGTGGTGACGATCGCGGAGGAGTCCACCGCGTGGGAGGGCGTGACTCGGCCCACCGAGAGCGGCGGTCTGGGCTTCGGCCTGAAGTGGAACATGGGGTGGATGCACGACTCGCTGGAGTACATGAGCCACGAGCCGGTGCACCGCAAGTACCACCACCACGAGATGACCTTCTCGATGATCTACGCCTACAGCGAGAACTACGTGCTGCCGATCTCGCACGACGAGGTGGTGCACGGCAAGCGGGCGCTGGTCTCCAAGATGCCGGGCGACTGGTGGCAGCGCCGCGCCGACCACCGCGCCTACCTGGGCTTCATGTGGGCCCACCCCGGCAAGCAACTGCTGTTCATGGGGCAGGAGTTCGCGCAGGGCGACGAATGGCGGCTGCAGAACGGGCCGGAGTGGTGGCTGCTGGACGCGGCGTACGACGCCCGGGCCGACCACCAGGGCGTGCAGGACCTGGTGCGCGACCTGAACGCGCGGTACCTCGCGACGCCGGCGCTGTGGCAGCGGGACACCGACCCGGCCGGCTTCCGCTGGGTCGCCTGTGACAGCGCGGACGACAACCTGCTGGCGTTCCTGCGCTTCGGCCGGGACGGGGCCCCGCTGCTCTCGGTCAGCAACTTCTCCCCCGTGGTCCGCCACGACTACGCGCTGTGGGTCCCGGAGGAGGCGGGCACGGTCTGGCGGGAGACGCTGAACACGGACGACCTGCGGTACGGCGGAAGCGACGTCCGCAACGAGGGGCCGGTGCGCCGGCACGAGGACGGCTTCCTGCGGCTGACCGTCCCGCCGCTGGCCACCGTCTGGCTGAGCCCCGCCTGACCCGGGGTCCTCGCCCGGCCCTCGCCCGACCCGAGGCGCCCCCGGTGGGCGCGGCGCGATCGCGCCGCGCCCACCGGGGGCGCACGGTCGTCGTCCCGCTCAGTTCCACACGGTGACGGCGTAGCCGATCAGGCCGACCGCCACCAGCAGCACGAGCAGGAGGATCAGGGTGAGGGGCCCCTTGGCCCACCCCTTGGGCGGGTTGTGGGTCTCCTGGGGCCCGGCCTCCGGCATGCTGCTCTCCGCGGGCGGCGTCTCACCCGGCGGGACTCCCCCGCCGGGCTCCAGGCCGGAGGTACGGGACGGGTCCGGATCGGGATTCGAGTAGCTCATGCCAGCCGGGTTCCCCCGCCCGGCCGCCGGAACCGTTCGTTCCGCTCCCCGCGGGCGCCGTCTCCCCCACCACCCGTCCGGCCGTTCCCACGGGACCCATCCCACACCAGGGCGGGCGCGTAGCCTCTCCGCCTCCGGGAACAAGCAACGGAGGAAGACGAGAGACTGCGCGACAGCACCGCGCCCGACGGGCTGGGGAAGGCACCATGGCATCCGAGCCGCGCGGGGACGACGCGCTTGCCCACCACACCGAAGACGTACAGAGCCTGACCGCGGACTTCACCGGTGAACTGCCGGACGTCACGGAGGCCAGGCTCGCCGCCGAGGAGTTCCTCCGGGCCCTGTCCCGGCCGTGTCCTCCGACGGCGCCCGAGCACTGGGACGACATCCTGCTGGTGGTGACCGAGCTCGCCGCGAACGCGATCCAGTACGCACCCGGCCCCTTCGAACTGCGGATGCGCCGCACCTTCGACGGGGTGCACGTCGTCATGAGCGACACCAATCCCACACCGCCGTCACCCCGGCCCTTCCAGCCCAGTCGTGGCGGCGGGGGCATCGGCTGGCACCTGGTGCACACCCTGTCCGACCAGGTCAGCGTGGTGCGCCAGGACGACGGCAAGGACATCCACGTGTTCCTGCCCTGGTGAGGAGTTCGAAGGAGCGACCGCCCGGCCCGGTGAGGACGTCCCGGGCCGGTCAGTCCTCCCGGGCCGAGGTCAGCGGGACCAGCACGCTGACGGCCTTGCCCCCTTCCGGGAGCCGTTCCACGCGGACGTCGCGGGCGAGCCGGTGGATCAACGGCCACCCGTAGCCGCCCGGCGCGGTCCGCTCCAGGTGTTCCTCCCCCTCCGGGAAGCCTCCGGCCGCGGACATCGCCCTGGGAACGCGTTCACTGGCGTCGTGGACGAAGACCCGGACCCCCACGGCCTCGGGCCGCACCTCGAAACCGGTCAGGCCGCCTCCGTGCCGGAGCGCGTTGGAGACCAGCTCGGAGACGACCAGGCGCAGGTCGACGAGGGCGCCCTCGGGCGCCCTGCGGTACGGGGTCTCCCACTCGTCACGGACCACCGAGACCGCGTAGGCGCGGGCCGCCGAGGCGCTCGCCACGGCGGCCCGCGGCCGCTCACGTACGGGCTGGGCGCCGGTACCCCGGTCGCCCTTCACCGGACCGTACCCCGGCCGGTCATGAGGCCACGGGTTCGCCGCCCTCGGCGACCACCCTTCGGCCGGCCCCGCGGATCCGGCCCTCCGCCATCCGCCCGTCCTGGGGCAGGCCCGCCTTGGGGAGCGTGCCCGCCGCCAGGGGGCCGCCCGGCAGGTGGTGGCCGCCCGCGGGGACTCCCGCCACGGCCGCGCCGGCGGGCAGGGCCGCGCCGGTGAGCATCCGCCGGGCCACGGCCAGCGCGGCGCGGACGTCCCGGGTCCCGGTGGAGACACAGAGGGTGTACGCCAGGTCCTCGGAACGCCTGCCGGCGCGCGGGCCGCCCCGCTCGGCCTCCTCGGCGAGCAGGGCGTGGTACTCGTCGACGAGTTTGCGCAGGGTGGCGGGGTGGGGCGTCAGCATGGACCTACTCCTTCGCGAAGGCGGTTCGCATGCCCTGGCCGAGGGCTTCCTCCCGTACCCGTGCACAACTGCGGCTGATGAGCCGCGAGACGTGCATCTGGGAGATGCCCAGCCGGTCAGCGATCCGGTTCTGTGTCATGTCCTCGAAGAACCGCATGTAGAGGATGGCCCGCTCCCGCTCGGGGAGCCGGCGCAGGCCCTCCTTCGCCGCCTCCCGGTCGACCACCACGTCGTACGCGGAGTCCGACGCGCCGAGGGTGTCGGCGAGGCTGTAGCCGTCGTCGTCCGAGGAGAGCTCGGCGTCCAGCGAGAGGGTGCTGAAGCTCTCCAGCGCCTCCATGCCGGTGGCGACCTCTTCCTCGGTGAGTCCGGTGTACTCCGCGATCCGGGAGGTACTCGGCTCCGGGCTGCCGGGGCTCTGGGTGAGCTCACGGCGGGCCACCCGGACCTTGTTGCGGAGTTCCTGCACCCGGCGCGGGACCCGCAGGGCCCACATCCGGTCGCGGAAGTGACGCTTGATCTCCCCGGTGATGGTGGGGACGGCGTAGCTTTCGAATGCGCCACGGGAGGGGTCGAACCGGTCGATGGCCTTGACCAGTCCGAGGGCGGCCACCTGCCGCAGGTCCTCGACCGACTCACCGCGGTCGCGGAAGCGACTGGCGATACGGTGGGCCATCGGCAGCCAGGCCTCGGTCAGCTCCTCACGCACCGCGTCGCGTTCCGGCCCGTCCCCGAGTCCGGCGAGCCTGGCGAAGGCCGCCGCGGTGTCCGGGGCGTCGTCGTGGGTCCGGCGCCCACCGGATGTCCGGTGCGTTGTGTTTTGTCCGTTTACGGAGCGACTTGTCGACATATCGATGACCATGCGATTGAGCTCCTGAGCAGTGGGGGGTCAGGGAACTGCCGCGGAAACGCTGCCCACGGTCGCCGGGAGGTTTCGGGTGCCGGGCGGTCGCGCCGACCTGCGGCGCGCTTATCCGGTCCGAAGCACGAAACCCCACCTGCCCCAGGGGTCGGACGGCAAACGCCTCGATCTCCAATATTGTGACTGGCGTCACGCAACCCCGCACGCGGGCGGCTCACGCGCGGCGCGGCCGCGCCGCGCCCGCGGGGTCACTTCTGGCGAAAGCCCTGGTCAGGCCATGATGAGATCTGCTTCACAGAAAAGTTTTCGTTCAGGTGGAGTACGACGCACAACCCGGGGCAAGCGAGCCATGTCACCGAGCAGCAGGGTGGCACGCAGCTACGAGGACGGATACTCCGTGTACGAGGTTCTCTTCACGGACCTGGACGGAGTGTTCGATGACTGCAGACGAACAGAGAGGAACAGCATGGCAGCCGTGACCGCGGGAGAGGCAACGACCACGGCGCAGTGGGAGGTCCGGACCGAGGAGACGACCGCGGGGCTCCCGTACATCGAGGACCCCTCCGCAGTGGCCCCCCGGGACGCCCGGGAACTGTCGCGCGAGTTCCTGAGCCGCCTCGCCGTGCTGGAAGAGGGCACGCCGGAGTACCAGTACGCGCGGAACACGCTCATCGAGATGAACCTGTCGCTCGTTCGCTACGCCGCGTCCCGCTTCCGCGGCCGCGACGACTCGATGGAGGACATCGTCCAGGTCGGCACCATCGGCCTGATCAAGGCGATCGACCGGTTCGAACTGACCCGCGAGGTCGAGTTCACCTCCTTCGCGGTGCCGTACATCGTGGGCGAGATCAAGCGTTTCTTCCGTGACACCAGCTGGGCCGTCCACGTCCCGCGCCGTCTCCAGGAGGCGCGCGTGGAGCTGGCCCGGGCCACCGAGGAACTGCGCAGCCGGCTGGGCCGGACGCCGACCACCCGGGAGCTCTCCGAGCTCATGTCGCTGCCGGAGTCGGAGGTGGTGGAGGCCCAGAAGGCGTCCAACTGCTACACCTCCTCCTCCCTGGACGCGGCGCTCACCCGGGACGGCGGCAACGACGGCGAGGCCGTGCTGGCCGACTTCATCGGCGCCGAGGACGCGTCGCTGGAGCTGGTCGAGGACTTCCACTCGCTGGCCCCGCTCATCGCCGAGCTGGACGAGCGTGACCGCCAGATCATCCACATGCGCTTCGTCGAGGAGCGCACCCAGGCGCAGATCGGCGAGGAGCTGGGCATCTCCCAGATGCACGTCTCCCGCCTGCTGAGCCGCATCATCAAGAAGCTCCGCAAGGGTCTGCTGGACCCGTCGGTGGCCTGAGCCGCCGCTGCCCGTCCTCTCTCCTCCCTCGTGCGCGAACCGGTGCCCGCACCGGTCCGGGCATGAGGGAGGATGTTTTTCGTACAGATAGTTGTATGGAGCATCGAGAGAGCGCGCGGTAGTACGTGGACACGAACAGTCGGAGCAGCGTCGAGGATCGCGACGGCGGGGACGACACCACGCGGGCGGCCGCGGACGGGCAGGGAACGAGCCCGTCCGCGGCCGCCCCGCGTCGTGGCTGGCGCCGGTTCGCCATGGACACCCGTCCGCTGCGGCGGCCCGCATACCGGAGGCTGTGGTCCTCCACCGTCGTGACCGCGGTGGGCAGTCAGCTCACGGCGGTTGCGGTCCCCAAGCAGATCTACGACATCACCGGGTCGTCGGCGTGGGTCGGCTACGCCAGCCTCGCGGGCCTGGTGCCGATGGTGGTCTTCGCGCTGTGGGGCGGCGCGGTGGCCGACACCGTGGACCGCCGGAAGCTGCTCCTGGTGACCAACATCGGCATCGCGGTGACCTCGGTGCTCTTCTGGGTCCAGGCTGCGGCCGGGCTGGAGTCGGTCGCGGTGCTGATGGTGCTGCTCGCGCTGCAGCAGGCGTTCTTCGGCCTCAACTCCCCGGCCCGGACGGCGTCGATCGCGCGGCTGGTGCCCGCGGACGAGCTGCCCGCCGCGAACGCGCTGGGCTCCACCGTGATGCAGACCGGCCTGGTGGCCGGGCCGCTGCTGGCCGGTGCGCTGATACCCGTCGTCGGGCTGCCCGAGCTCTACCTGATCGACGCGCTGGCCCTGTGCGCCACCGTGTGGGCCGTCTGGCGGCTCCCCGCGCTGCCGCCGCTGGACACCGGCCGCGCGCCCCGGCGGGCCGGGCTGCGGGAGGTCCTGGACGGCTTCCGGTACATCGGCATGCAGCAGGTGCTGCTGCTGTCCTTCCTCGCGGACATCATCGCCATGGTGTTCGGCATGCCCCGGGCGCTCTTCCCGCAGATGGCGGAGGAGACCTTCGGCTCCTACGGTTCGGAGTTCGCGCTGGGCCTGCTCTTCGCCGCCATCCCGGTGGGCGCGGTGATCGGCGGGCTGTTCTCCGGCGCGTTCTCGCGGGCTCGGCGGCACGGCTGGATGGTGATCGGCTCGGTCGTCGGCTGGGGCCTCGCCGTCATCGGCTTCGGACTCACCGGGAACCTGTGGGTGGCCGTGGCCTGCCTGGCGGCGGGCGGGGTGGCCGACATGGTCTCCATGGTGTTCCGGGGGGCGATCCTGCTGTCCGCCGCGACGGACGACATGCGGGGGCGGATGCAGGGGGTCTTCACGGTGGTGGTCGCGGGCGGTCCGCGGCTGGCCGACGTCCTGCACGGGACGGCGGCCGCGGCGGTGGGGACGCGGTGGGCGGTCGTGGGCGGCGGAGTCCTGGTCGTCGTGCTGACCCTCGTCCTCGCCTTCGCCACCCCGTCGCTCCGCCGCTACCGCGTCTGACCACCGCCACCGCGCGGGCGCGACTGCGGCGGGTCAGTGGCGGGCGTGCTGGAAGGACTCGAGGAGCTGGACCCGGGTGGATTCGAGGCGGTAGGCGAGGATCTCGGCGACGATCCGCATGAGGGAGAGCCCGAGCCCGGGGTCCTCCTCGGCGAGGTCCAGCACGGGCGACGCCTCGAACTCGTAGGCCCGCACCGGGCTGAAGGCCACCGCGCCGAAGTCCCACTCGTGGGGCGGGAAGAGCCAGGACCACCCCAGCAGGTCCCCCGAGCCGAGGCTCGCGACCGTCACCCGCCGCAACTGCGTGACCTGCTGGTACAGGTCCACCCGGCCGGAGCGGACCACCCAGAAGCGGTCGGCCGGCCCGCCCTCGTCGAAGATCGGCGCGTCCTCGGGGAACGACACCTCGCGCGCCAGCGTCATCAGCCGTTCCCGGCGGTCCGGAGTCAGCGCGGTCAGCAGTTTGATCGGCTTGGTCATCGCAGCGCTCCTCGCCGGCCGGGCGGACAACGGACACCCTCCCCCCATTGTCAGCGGGTCCCCACGACCGGAGCACTTCGAACGGGTGAAGGATCGGCAAAGCCGTGGACGCCCGGGAGAAGGGCGCGGAAAGACCGGGGAGGGGCGGGCAAGGGCCGGGAGCGGCGCACGAAAAGACCCCGACCGGACGGGGGAGACCGGTCGGGGCCGCACAGGGTACGACGACTGAGCGCCGTGTACATGAAGTTTAAACCATCCCCACCCCTTCGGACGAATCGGCCGCCGACATGTGATCGACGTCCCACTCGGGGAACACGGAGCCGATGAGCGAACCGCACCTGCCGGACGGCGAACCGGTCGAGCTCTACCTCGACCTTCTGCGCCTCCGCCTGAGTCCAGAGGAATACGACCTCCTGCTCCGTCTGGTCCGGCCCGCCCTGCGGGCGCTCGGTGAAGATCTCGACCTCGCCGACATGGAACCCGACGGCGACTGCGTGGACGCGGGTCCGGTCCCGCAGGAGATCCGCGACGAGGCAGCCCTGGTGATCGCCGCCGCGGTCACCGGCCGTCTCGACAACGTCCTGATCGAACTCGACTACGAGGACACCGGTCCCATCCGGGTCGTCACCGACGCGGCGAGCGCCGCCGACCCCGACCGGCGCCGTGAGATCGCCGACTCCCTGCTGCGCCGCCGCCGCGAGGACGAGGAGCTGCGCGGCATCGCCGAGGCGAGCGACCTGCCCACGGACTTCTGACCGCTCCCCTCCCCCACCGGGCCCCGGCTCCGCCGGGGCCCTCTCCCATGCCCGCCGCCACTCCATGCCCGCCGCCCCCTCAGGCCCGCTGCCTCTCAAGCCCGCTGCCCGTCAGGCCCGCTGCCGCGCGGTCGAGCGCAGCGGCACCTCCAGGGGCCGTGCGAGGCCGGTGACGGCGTCGTCGAGGCGGCCGAGGTGTCCCAGGACCCGGTCGGTGACGCGCCCGTACCGGGGCGCGGCGGGCGTGCCCGGCTCCAGCAGCGAGGCGATGCTGGAGCCGGTCTCCAGCTCTCCGGCGTCCTTGCGGCCCTCGACGTGCGCCGCGACGGTCTCGATGTTTCGCACGATCCGCTCGCCGGCGCCGGCCAGCCGGGGGTCGGCGGCGATCGCCGTCTGGCTGGGCAGCAGTTCGGCCGTCGCGGCCAGCGACCTCGCGTGGTAGGCGCAGGTCTCCAGCTGGGCCACCACGTACCGCGCGGTGTCGCGCCGGGTGCGCATGGGGGTGATCGGGTGGGTCAGCGGCTGGGTGGAGGACCGCAGCTCGCCCAGTGCCTCGTCGAGTTCCCGCGCCTGGTCCAGGAGGTCCGCCGGGGGGCCGCCGCTGAGCTGCTCGGCCGCGGAGCGGGTGACGTCGGCGAGCCGCTCCAGCACCGTCACCAGCAGTTCGTCCGTGCGGTGCGCGGTGCGCACCGGCAGGATCAGCACCGCGGCGGCCAGCCCGCAGGCGGCACCCAGCGCGGTCTCCCCCAGGCGCAGCACCAGCACGTCGAGGCTGTAGGTGTTCAGCAGGGTGTAGAGCAGCCCGAGGGTCGCCGTGACGAAGAACGACATCAGGGTGTACGACAGGCGGGCCAGGTAGTGGGTGAGGAAGACGAGCACCAGCACGAGGGCGAAGGCGAGTCCCACCCGCTGTCCCACCAGGCCGGCCAGCACGATGCCCGCCACCACGCCGAGCAGGGTGCCCAGCAGGCGGCGGTAGGCCTTCACCAGGATCTCGCCGGTGGAGCTGGTGTTGACGAAGACGATCCAGCAGGCGAGCACGGCCCAGTACCAGCGTTCCCGGGACAGCAGTTCGCCGCCCGCGATGGCGAGGACGGAGCCGACGGTGACCTGGACGGCGCTGCGCGTGGTGGGGCGTTCCAGGCCCGCGGGTTCCTCGGTCCGCGCGTCCTCGACGGTCTCGGCCACCGCGATGGCGGCGTCCTCGGCCTCGATCTCCTCACGGGAGCGGGCCGTCTCGGGGCTGTCGTCGGAGTCGTCGGGGCCGCCGCCGAGGGCGATCCGCAGGCCGAGCACGGCGCGGGCGGCCTCGCCGACGCCGCGGAAGACGTCACGGACGGCGGCGGACGCCTGCGCGGGCAGCTTGTCGTCGTCGCGGTAGCCGAGCAGGCGGTTGCGGAGCTGCGCCAGCCCGGTGCCCCGGTGTTCGTCGGCGGAGCGCAGCACCAGGGTGCGCAGGGCGCCGAGGTCGCGGTGGAGGGCCGCGACGGCACGGTCCCGTACGGGCTGCAGGCCGCTCTCGGGGAGGGCGGCGCCGGGCAGGTGGAGGGTGAGGGTGTCGGCGTGTTCGGTGGCGCGGGCGGTGCGGGCGGTGAGGATCAGCAGGCCGAGGCGTTCGGCGGCGATCTCGGCGTCGGCGATGCGCCGCTGCACCAGGGAGGCGGCCCGGTCGTCGGGGGTGCCCTCGGTGAGCCGGGCCTGGATCATCATGGCCGTCTCGTGGAGCCGCGCGGTGCGGGAGCGAAGCTGGTCGAGGGCCTTGTCGACCTGGTCCGGGCCGGCGTCGAGCAGGTCGATCTGGGCGCTCACCAGTTGCGCGAAGCGGGCCCGGAAGGCGGCGCGGAGCCGCCCCAGCACCTGCTCGGGGCTGGCCTGGACGACGCCGAAGCGGATCACCGCGCTGCAGGCGAAGCCCGCGCCGACCGGCCAGTAGAGGCCGAGCAGCCCGTCGGTGCCGACGCCCAGGAACTGGGAGAGGAAGTACGACTGGAAGGCGATCATCCCGAGCGCGAAGCCCCGGTCGCCGAAGCGGCGGCAGTAGACGGCGCCGAAGATGAGCAGCACGAAGACGGCGACGCCGACGAAGGTCCCGCTGAGCAGGGTGCCCAGGGTCAGGGAGGTCCAGGCGACGGGCAGGCCTGCCGCGAGGCTGAGGGCCTGCCCGCGCCGTTCCTTCTCCCGCACCGCGAAGGTGGCCACCATCGCCGCCATCGCCCCGGCGACGAGCTGTTCGATCCGCGCGCCGACCACGGCCACGACGCCCAGGGTGAGGGCGAGCGAACTGACGGTGCGCAGTCCGGCGGTCAGCCGGAGCAGCCCCGGGTCGGACGCGGCGACCCGGTCGCGGAAGGCCGCCCAGCCCGATCGCGCCCGTGCCGCCGCCCTCACGCCTCGCGCAGCTTGTGCCGTTCGACGCGCTCCCGGATCTGCTCGGGCGTGAGGTAGGCGTCGGTGTACTCGAAGTCCTTCAGGGTGGCGGGCTTGCGCGCCTGGAAGCCGGTGCGGACGAAGTCGTCGCCGGCCACCGCGTTGAGCGCCCAGTTGGTCGCCACGCGGGCCTTGGCGACGCCGGTGCGCAGCGCCGACCAGTGGTAGCCGCGGGCCACCGCGAGGGCGGGCAGGCCCTTGAGCTCCACGCCCAGCGGCTTGGAAACGGCGTCCAGGCCGCCGAGGTCGACGACGAGGCCGAGGTCCTTGTGGACGTAGGGCCGCATCGGCTGCCTGCGGACCTTGGCGATCACGTTGTCGGCGACGACCTTGCCCTGGCGCATGGCGTGCTGCGCTGTGGGCGGGCAGACGGCGCCCTCCTCGCCCTTGGCGAGGTCCGGCACCGCGGCGGCGTCGCCCAGGGCGAAGACGTCGGGGCAGCCGGGGACGGTCATCTCCGGGTCGACGACCAGCCGGCCGCGGGAGGTCTCGCAGCCGAGGGTGGACATCAGGGGGCTGGCGGCGACGCCCGCCGTCCAGATCAGGGTGTGGCTGGGCACCACGCGGCCGTCGGTGAAGGTGACCTCGGTGGGCGCCACCTTGGCGACGGAGACGCCGAGGGAGACCTCGATGCCGCGCCTGCGCAGGATGCCGAGGGCGGTCTCGCCGAGCTTCTCGCCGAGCTCGGGCATCAGCCGCGGGGCGATGTCGATGAGGTGCCACTTGATCAGCCCGGGGTCCAGCCTCGGGTAGCGCTTGACCGCGTTGTGGGTCAGCCGCTGCAGGCAGGCCGCGGTCTCGGTGCCGGCGTAGCCGCCGCCGACCACCACGAACTGCAGCCGGGCGGCGCGTTCGGCGGGGTCCTGGCTGGCGTCGGCGAGGTCGAGCTGCTGGATGACGTGGTCGCGGACGTACGCGGCCTCGGCGAGCGTCTTCATGCCCCTGGCGTGCTCGGTGAGGCCGGGGATGTCGAAGGTGCGGGTGACGCTGCCGGGGGTCAGCACCAGGATGTCGTAGGGCTCGTCGATCAGCTCGTCGGTGACGGTGCGGATGACGCAGACCTTCGCCTTGCTGTCGACGCCGATGGCGCCGCCCGGGATGATCCGGGTGCGGTAACGGCTGCTGCGCCGCAGTGAGACCGCGATGGACTGGGGGGTGAGCACGCCGGAGGCCACCTGGGGAAGCAGCGGCAGGTAGAGCTGGTAGGAGAACGGGGCCACCAGGGTCACGTCCGCCTCGTCCGGCCCGAGTTTCCTCTCGAGGCGGCGGACGCACTCCACTCCCGCGAAGCCCGCGCCCACCACCAGGATCCTGGGTCGTGTCACGATGGCCACCTTTCTGCGGCTCCTGGGTCGGCTGATCGGTCGTGTGCTTGGAACGGAACACGGTCCGAATGCCCCCGAAGGACCCTTTGATCCCACCCCGTTCCGAGGTCTTTCGCCACTCGGGCAGCTCTTCGGGGTTCCGTGGGCTCAGCGACCGCGTTTCAGCGGGCCCCATTCCTCGCGGTGGCGGGCCACCTCGGCGCGGGATGCCTCGATCACCTCGTCGCCCACCCAGCAGAGCGGCTCGACGTCGACGACCAGCGGCTCGTTGTCGGGGCCGCGGCCCGCCTCGACGCCCTTGAGCACCCAGGGGCGCACCTGCGGCCCCTTCTCGCGGGGCAGGTGTTCGTAGTCGTACACGCGCCGGGCCGCCCACAGGTGGAGCGGGCGGTCCTCCCACCACTTCTCGACGTCCAGCGGGTTGGCGGAGAGTCCCGGCATGGCGATGCCCGTCAGTTCGTCGCGGCTGGACACCCTGGCCAGGTCGACGCCCGGCCCCCTGGACCAGCGGAGGTAGAGCCCGTGGTGCCGCTCCAGGAGACTCGCGAGCTCCTCGATGGTGTGCAGCACGGGCATGCCGTCCCGCTCGGCGGATTCCACGCGCGATCACCTCCCGTAGAGGACCGGGGTACCCGGCGACGGCACGCGGAATCCCTCCTTCGGGCAGGTCAGGACACGGCGCGGCCCGCCGCGCGGCCGGCGGCGCGGCCGGAGAACAGGCAGCCGCCGAGGAACGTGCCCTCCAGCGCGTTGTAGCCGTGGACGCCGCCTCCGCCGAAGCCGGCCACCTCGCCGGCCGCGTACAGGCCCTCGATCGGGGAGCCGTCGGGGCCGAGCGCGCGGGAGTCCAGGTCGGTCTGGATGCCGCCGAGGGTCTTGCGGGTGAGGATGTGCAGCTTGACGGCGATCAGCGGGCCGGCCTCCGGGTCGAGGAGGCGGTGCGGGGCCGCCACCCGGCCGAGCCGGTCGCCGAGGTAGCGGCGGGCGTTGTGGATGCCCTGGATCTGGGCGTCCTTGGCGTACGGGTTGGCGAGCTGCCGGTCGCGCTCCTCGATCTGCCGGCGCACCTCGGCCGGGTCGAGCAGCGGCTCGTCGGTGAGGGCGTTCATCTTCTCGACGAGTTCCTCGACGGTCGTGGCGACCACGAAGTCGGCGCCGTGCCGTTTGAACGCGTCGACCGGGGCGGGGGCGCCCTTGCCGAGGACGCGCTCCTTGAGGAAGGCCTTGCGGTCCTTGGCGGTGATGTCGGGGTTCTGCTCGGAGCCGGAGAGCGCGAACTCCTTCTCGATGATCTTCTGGGTGAGGACGAACCAGGAGTGGCCGTGCTCCGCGAGGCCCTCGGCGGTGCGCAGGTGCCGGAGGGTGCCCAGGGTGTCGTAGCCGGGCAGGTAGGGGGCGGGGAGGCGGCGGCCGAGCGCGTCGAGCCACAGGGAGGAGGGGCCGGGCAGGATGCGGATGCCGTGGCCCGCCCATATCGGGTCCCAGTTGCGCACGCCCTCGGTGTAGTGCCACATGCGGTCGCGGTTGACCAGCCGGACCCCGGCCGCCTCGCCGATCTCCAGCATCCGCCCGTCGACGTAGGCGGGGACACCGGTGACCATGCCGGCCGGGGCGGTGCCGAGCCGCTCGGGCCAGTAGCGGCGGACGATGTCGTGGTTGGCGCCGATGCCGCCGGTGGTGACCACCACGGCCTGGGCGGTCAGGTCGAACGCGCCGACGGCGTCGCGGTTGGAGGCGACGCCGCGCGGGGTGTCGTCCTCGGCCAGCAGGGTGCCGCGCACGCCGCGCACCGCGCCCTGTTCCACGACCAGTTCGTCGACGCGGTGACGGTGGCGGAAGGTCAGCAGGCCGTCCTGGAAGGCCTGCTGGGCGTACTTCACGAAGGGCGCGACCACGCCGGTTCCGGTCCCCCAGGCGACGTGGAAGCGGGGCACGGAGTTGCCGTGCCCGCCGGCGCGCAGGTCGCCGCGCTCGGCCCAGCCGACGGTGGGCAGGAAGGTGATGCCGTGGCCGTCCAGCCAGGAGCGCTTCTCCCCCGCCGCCCACTCCACGTAGGCGCGGGCCCAGCGGACCGCCCAGGAGTCCTCGTCGTCGGTGCGGTCGAAGGCGGCGCTGCCCTGCCAGTCGCTCCAGGCCAGTTCGAAGGAGTCCTTGACGCGCATCCGCCGCTGCTCCGGGGAGTCGACCAGGAAGAGCCCGCCGAAGGACCAGTACGCCTGGCCGCCGAGGTCGGCCGGACCCTCCTGGTCCAGCAGGAGCACCTTGCGCCCCTGGCGGGTGATCTCGTGGGCCGCTGCCAGCCCCGCCAGGCCGGCTCCGACGACGATGACGTCCGCGTCCATGACGGTGTCCCCATTTCTCGACTTTCTCGGCTTTTCTCGGCTTTTCTCGGGTTCTCGCGGGCACGACCGGTCTCGCCCGGTCGTGCTCTGCCGTGCGGGCCGGGCGGAACCGGCCACGCGCCCGCGGCGGTGTGCGGGGGCGCGCGGCAATCTAACCCGTGACCTGCGCCGCCGGGAACCTGCCGAGGGGAACCTAAGCGGCCGGTCCCGGCGGGACGACGGCCACCGGGCAGGGCGCGTGGTGGATCACCGCGTCGGCGACGGAGCCGAGCCGGGTGCCGATCGCGGCGCGGTGGGCGCGGCGGCCGACCACCGTCATGCGGGCCCCGGACGACACCGACAGCAGCACCTCACCGGCGCTGCCCATCTCGACGTGCTCGCTCACCTGGACGTCCGGGTACCGCTCCTTCCAGGGCGCCAGCGCGGTGGCCAGCGCCTTCTGCTCGAACGGCACCGGACCGCCGGCCTCGTCGAGCAGTTTCAGGGAGCCGGGGCTGAAGGCGAAGACCGGCGGCAGCGACCAGGCCCGCACCGCGCGGACCGGGGCGCCGGACGCGGCGGCCGCCTCGAAGGCGAAGCGCAGCGCCTCGGCGCTGTCCTCGGGGTCGCCGTGCTGGCCGACGACGATCTCGCCCGTCGCGGCGGTCTCGTCCTTGACGTCGGCGCGGACCAGGACCACCGGCAGGTGGGCGTCGCTGATGACCTGGCGGCCGACGGAGCCCAGCAGGAAGCCGAGCAGCAGGCCCCGGCCGCGGGAGCCGAGCACCAGCATCTCCGCGCCGTCCGCGATCTCCAGCAGCCCGTCCACGGCCTCGCCGCGGTGGATGCGGGTGCTCACCGTCAGGCCCGGGTGGCGCTCGGACAGGCCGCGGACCGAGTCCTCGACGCCCTGCCGCACCCACCGCTCCTGCTCCTGGGAGCTGCCGCTCTCCTCCTCGGCGCCGCTCACCCGGCGCGGTTCCCAGGCGTGGGCGACCCTGAGCTCGACCCCCCGCCGGCCGGCCTCGACGGCGGCCCACTCCAGCGCGGCCAGGCTCTCCGGGGTTCCGTCCACTCCCGCGGCGATCGGACGGGTCATCAGCTGCCTCCCTGCTCACGGCCCTCGGCCGCTGTCGTGTCATGACGCACTCGCTCGGGACCAGTCTGGACCACGCGCGCCCGAAGATCACGGCGCGTCCGCCCCGCCCGCCGCGACGGCGGCGGGCCCGGGGGGCGGCACGCCGCGGGGCGGCCGCCCCCCGTTCGCTACCGGCGCCAGGGGCCGGTGACCGCGAAGGTGGTGCCGGGGTCGTAGCAGTTGAGGTACATGGTGCCGCCGTCCGGCGAGAAGGCGACGCCGGCGAACTCACCCCACTCCGGGTCCTCCGCGGTGCCGATGTTCTGCCGGTTGCGGGCCATGGTGCAGACCTCGCCGCGCCGGGTCACGCCGTAGACGTGCTGGGCGCCGCTGCCGTCCTCGCAGACCATCAGGGAACCGCCGGGCGCCAGGCAGATGTTGTCGGGGGACTCGCCGGGCAGCCGGACGTCCGCCCCGGGGCCGAAGACGACGACCAGGGTGAGGCGGCGGGAGCCCGGGTCGTAGCGCCAGACCTGGCCGTGGTGGTCGGCGCCGGAGCCCTCACGGGTGCGGGCGTAGGAGGAGACGAAGTACACGGAGCGTCCGCCCCAGTAGCAGCCCTCCAGCTTCTGCCCCCGGGTGACGCCGCCGGGGCCGTAGTCCTGGAGTCGCGTCGGAGTGCGGGCGGCGAGCGGGTCGGGCACGTCCACCCACGTGACGCCCCCGAAGCTCGCGCCGGGTTCGGCGACCACGGACAGGTCGGGCAGGTCCGGGACGCGCATCGCCTGCAGGCGTCCGCCGGCGCGGAGCGAACCGAGCCCGCCCTCGGGGCGGTGCGGCAGGAAGCGGTAGAAGAGCCCGAACGGCGCGACGAAGGCGTCCTCGGTCTCGTAGACGATGCCGTGGACGGGGTCGACGGCGACCGCCTCGTGCTGGAACCGGCCCATCGCGGTGAGCGGCACGGCGCCGCTGCGGCGCGGGTCGGCGGGGTCGACCTCGAAGATGAAGCCGTGGTCCTTGGCGTAGCCCGCGACCCCGGCCGTGTCCTCGGTCTCCTCGCAGGTCAGCCAGGTGCCCCACGGGGTGGGCCCGCCGCTGCAGTTGACGGCGGTGCCGGCGACGGCCACGCGTTCGTCCAGCACCCGGCCGCCGGGGCCGTCCAGGGTGAGCAGGGTGCAGCCGCCCTTGGCCGCGGGGTCGTAGGTCAGCCCGTCGACGGTGGGCACGCCGAGCGCGGCGGTGGAGCGGTTCTCGTGGTTGCGGACGAGGTGGACGCGGCCTCTCCTGCCGGGCAGCGCCGTCATGCCGTCGCAGTGGGAGGGAACAGGGCCCTCGCCGGAGCGGAGGGCGTCGCCCTCGCGGGAGAGCACCCGGTAGCGGAAACCTTTCGGCAGGTCGAGCAGGCCGTCGGGGTCGGGGACCAGCGGGCCGTACCCCTCCTCGGTGAGCGGCAGCGCGGCGGCGGCGGACGCGGAGAAGAGTTCCGCGACGGCCCCCGAGACGACGACGCCCGCTCCGAGGGCACCGGAGCGGGCGAGCATCTGACGTCGTGTGGCGGACATGTGCGACCTTCCTGCTGGCGGACAGGACTGTGATCAGCCGTGTGTACCACGTCACTCCGGCGCCCGTGAACCACGCGCACCACACGCCTTTTCGGGGCAGGTGTCGCGGATGCGCTCAGGGGGTGCGGGTGTGGTCCGGGCCTCGGGAAGCGGCTCCGCGCACCGCGCGCACCCCGTGTTAGCCTCGATCGTGGTCGCCCCGCGCGGCCCCGGACGAGCGCGTCGTACCCGGTCAGGACAAGACGGCGTAGCGATCACCGTCGTCTCGTCCGAAAGGTGCCGCCGTCATGTCGGCCTGGCTCGTACTGATCGTCTCCGGTCTGCTCGAAACCGTCTGGGCGGTCGCCCTGAGCGCCTCGCGCGGGTTCTCCCGCCTCGTTCCCTCCGTGATCTTCGCCGTCGCCCTGCTGCTCAGCATGGGCGGGCTGTCCTACGCCCTGCGCTCGGTGCCCATCGGCACCGGCTACGCGGTCTGGGTCGGCATCGGCGCCGTCGGCACCGCGCTCTACGGGATGGCCTTCCTGCACGAGCCCGCCACCGCCGCCCGTCTGCTCTGCCTGGCGCTGATCGTGGGCGGGGTGGTCGGGCTCAAGTTCCTGCACTGACCCGCCGCGCCGGGACGCCGGAGGCTCAGGCGTCCCGGCGCCGCACCGCCCACCACCCGGCGAGGAGCGCGGCGGCGGCCCACAGGGCGGTCACGCCGAGCCCCTCCCAGGGGCCGAGCGGGCCCGGCGAGGTCTCGCGGAAGAAGTGGCTGCCGGCCCGGTCGGGCAGGTAGGCGCCGATCCCGCCGGCCGCGTCGCCGAGCACGAAGGACCCGACCAGGATGAACGGGACCAGGATGCCGAGCGTGCCGACCGCGCTGCGCAGCAGGAAGGTGAGGCCGGTGGCCAGCAGCGTCATCAGCACCAGGTAGACCGCCCCACCGGCGCAGGCCTGGAGCACGCCGGGGTGGTCGAGGCCGATCGCGTGGTCGCCGATCAGCGCCTGGCCGACGAGGAAGGCCGTGAAGGTCGTCGGCACGGCGACCAGCAGGGCGGTGACGGCGATCACCGCGGTCTTGGACCAGTACAGCAGTCCGCGCCGCGGCACGGCCGCCAGCGAGACCCGCAGGGCGCCCTCCCGGTACTCGGAGGACACGGCGGTGGCCCCGTAGGCGAGGGCGGCCACCTGCGCGAAGTTGAGCGTGTAGAAGGCCTCCTTCACCTGCCGGCCGCCGCCGGCCGCCTCGGCCTCGGCCTCGCCGATGGTGCCGTAGGTCAGGACGGTGAGGGCGGTGGTGACGAGCAGGACCGCCAGCAGCGAGCCCCAGCTCGCGCGCACCGACCTGATCTTGATCCACTCCGATCGGAGCACGGGGGTGGCGGACGCGAAGGACATGGTCAGGCCTCCTGGGGGCTGGTCGGGGTGCGGGGGGACGGGGTGGCGAACTCGGCCGCCCCGGAGGTGAGCGTGAGGTAGGCGTCCTCCAACGACACGCGCAGGTCGAGGAGTTCGAAGACGGGGATGCCCTCCCTGGCGCCTGCCGCGCCGACCTCCTCGGCGGTGGCGCCCTCCACCACCCACCGGCCGCCCTCGGCCTCGCGGGTCTCGTGGCCCTTGGCGGCCATGCTCGCCCGCAGCCGCGCCGGGTCGCTGGTGCGGACCTGGACGCGCGGGGCCGAGTGCGCGTCGACGAACGCCTCGGCGCCCACGTCGGCGAGCAGCCGCCCGCGTCCCAGCACCAGCAGGTGGTCGGCGACGGCGGCCGTCTCGTTCATCAGGTGGCTGGACATCAGCACGGTGCGGCCCTCTCCGGCGAGCCGGCGCAGCAGTTGCCGCATCCACACGAACCCTTCGGGGTCGAGGCCGTTGGTCGGCTCGTCCAGCATCAGCACCGGCGGGTCGCCGAGCAGCGCGGCGGCGATGCCGAGGCGCTGGCGCATGCCGAGCGAGAACGTCCTGACGCGGCGCCCGGCCACCGAGGCGATCCCGGCCTCCTCCAGCACCTCGTCGACCCGGCGGGCCGGGATCCGGTTGCTCGCCGCGAGGAAGCGGAGGTGGTCGCGGGCGGTGCGCGAGGGGTGGGCGGAGTGGGCGTCCAGCAGGGCGCCGACGGTGCGCAGCGGGGACTCCAGGGTGGTGTAGTCCCGCCCGCCCACGGTGGCGGTGCCGGAGGTCGGCCGGTCCAGGCCGAGGACGAGCCGCATGGTGGTGGACTTGCCCGCGCCGTTGGGACCGAGGAACCCGGTGACCCGCCCGGGCCCGACCGTGCAGGTGAGGTGGTCGACGGCCCGGGCGCCGCCGTACTCCTTCGTGAGCTCAACGAGCTGGATGCTGGTCATGGCCACCAGCCTGTCGGCGCGTCCTGCCGGGGAGATCCCCCGCCGGTGGGGAACGTCTCCCACGTGCGGGGGAGCCGCCGCCGGCGGCGGCTCTGGCAGCATGTCGGGGTGCCCCGGATCCTGCGACCCCTGACCCGTGCGGTGACCTGGACCCGCTGGCTCCACCTGCTGGTGGCGGCGGTGATCCCGCTGGTCGTCGCCTTCGCCCATCCGGGGTTCGTCGGCCTGACCTGGATCGACTGGGTGATCGTGGCGGTGCAGCCGATCCCCCTGCTGCTGCTGGTGGCCATGCTGCCGGCGACCCGGCGCGCGGAGGGCCTGCAGGCGCGGCTGATGCTCTTCCCCGGCCCGCACGCCAGGGGCGCGGACGGTTCCCCCGACGACCACGGCCAGGGCGGGGACGGTCTCCGCCACGCCCGGGGAGGGGACGGTCTCCCCGACGACGGCACCGGCATCACGACGGCTCCGTCCGCGTCGTGGAGCGACCGCCTGCGCACGGGCCTGTGGCTGGTGCTGCGGCTCGAGCTGGGGTTCCTGGTGGGCGTGGCGTCCAACCTGGGCGGCGGTCTCTTCCTGGCGTGCCTCGGCGCGGCCTTCGGCGACCCCGGCGTCGCCCAGGTGCTCCGCCTGCCCGGCACGGGCTGGTGGTACGGCCTGCTCGCGCTGGTGGACGTCCTGGTGCTGCTGGCCGTGGTGACCGCCGCCGGGGAGCTCGCGGCGCGGGCCGCCCAGCGGCTCCTGGGTCCTTCGCCCCGGGAACGTCTCGCCGAGCTGGAGGAGCGTACGGAGCGGCTGCTGGAGCGCAACCGCATCGCCCGCGAGCTGCACGACTCCATCGGGCACGCCCTCACCCTGGCCGTGGTGCAGGCCGGCGCGGCCCGTGCGGCGGGGAACCGGGAGTTCACCGACCGGGCGCTGGACGCCATCGAGGAGACGGGGCGGGCCGCGTTGGAGGACCTGGAGCGGGTCCTGGTGGTGCTGCGCGAGCCGGCCCGTCCGGCGGGCCCCCGGCCCGGGCTGGGCGAGGCCGGCCGGCTGCTGGAGTCCGCCCGGTCCTCGGGCGCGCGGGTCGAGGCCGAGGTGACGGGACCGCTGGAGCGCGTGCCGGGTCCGGTGTCCCGGGAGGGTTACCGGATGCTCCAGGAGGCGCTGACCAACGCGCTGCGCCATGCCGGTCCGGTGCCCGTCCGGGTGCGGATCGCGGTGGAGGAGGCCAGGCTGCGGCTGGACGTGCGGAATCCGCTCCCCCTGGAGGGCGCCGGGGCCGCCGTCCGGGGCGGCGGCAGCGGGGTCCGCGGCATTCGGGAGCGGGCCGCGCTGCTCGGCGGCGAGGCCGGCGCCGGGGCCGAGGACGGCCTGTGGGTGCTCCGTGTCGATCTTCCGCTGACCTGACCTAGGCTGCGGGAATGCCTGTCACCGTGCTCCTGGTCGACGACGAACCGCTGGTGCGGACGGGTCTGCGCGCCGTGCTCGAGGCGCAGCCCGGCCTCGAGGTGGTCGGGGAGGCCGCCGACGGGGCGGCCGTGATCCCGTTGGTGCGCCGGCTGCGGCCCGACGTGGTGATGATGGACGTGCGGATGCCGCTGATGGACGGCATCGAGGCGACCCGGGCGGTACTGCGCACGGTTCCGGACCCGCCGAAGATCCTGGTGGTCACCACGTTCGAGAACGACGAGTACGTGTACGGCGCGCTGCGGGCGGGCGCCGACGGGTTCCTGCTCAAGCGCGCCCGCCCCACCGAGATCGTGCACGCGGTGCGGCTGGTGGCCGAGGGCGATTCGCTGCTCTTCCCCGCGGCGCTGCGGCGCTTGGCGGCCTCCCACGGCGAGGCGCGCGGCAACGCCGGGGCCCGGGCGCGGCTGGAGCGCGCGGACCTCACCGAGCGGGAGGCGGAGGTCCTGCGCCTGATGGCCCGGGGCCTGTCCAACGCGGAGATCGCCGAGCGGCTGTTCGTGGGCACCGAGACGGTGAAGTCGCACGTCAGCGGTGTGCTCGCCAAGGTGGGCGTGCGGGACCGCACGCAGGCGGTGATCGTCGCCTACGAGTCGGGATTCGTCTCCCCCGGCTGAGCCGGCCCGTCCCCGCCCGCCTGGGCGGTCCCGGCCGGGCCGCGGGGTCCCGGCGGCCGGTCAGCCGCTGTGCGGTTCCTGGGGCTGGGAGTCGACGTCGCGGAGGCGTTCGTCCTTGAGCTCGGTTCGGGCCTCGGTGCGGTGACCGCGGGCGATGTAGTCGCGGATCACCAACTCCACGGCGTCCTGCGGGGTGTTGGTCCCCGACAGGACCATCACCTCCACGACGAGCTCGGCGTCCAGGCTGACGGCGACCTTGGCCACGGCTCTCCTCCTGCCCCCGGCCCGCCGGGTGGACGGGCTCTGAGGGGACTCTAGCCGTTGTCCGCCCCGTGCACGACGGCCCGGGCCAGGTCGCCGGGGAGGTCGCTCGCCTCGGCGAGCAGGGTGCCGTCGGCCGCCCAGACGCCCGAGCGGCCGGAGGTGCGGTCGAAACCGCCGCCGGTGGGGCCGGCGAAGGCGGCGGTGGCCACCCAGACGCCGTGGTCGGTGGCGGCCCGGCGGGCCCGCTCGCCGTGCACCTCGGCCTCGGTGTCGGCGTGCACCACGCCGGCCACGTAGCCGTCCATGCCGAGGGCGGCGGTGGCTGCCGCGTGCTCGGGCAGGCCGGTGTCCCGGCAGACGGCGAGGCCCAGCCGCACGCCGTCCACCTCGAGCACGGTGGGCTCGCCGGGCAGGAAGTGGTCGGCCTCGGCCCCGTACAGGTGCGTCTTGCCGTACACCACGCGGGCCCCCTCGCCGTCCACGGCGAGCACCCCGATGTGCGGTCCGGGGACCGGCGCGCCGACCAGGGCCAGCGAGCCGGTCTCGGCGCAGGCGGCGACCAGGGGCGCCAGGCGCTCGTCGTCGGGGGCGACCGGGGCCGCGTCCAGCTCGTAGCCGGTGAGGGAGAGTTCGGGGAACACCACGACCCTGGCCCGCGCGGCCCGTACCGCCTCGGCGTGGGCGACGGCGTTGCCCGTCACGTCGTGGGCCACGCAGCGGGGCTGCGCGACGGCGATGGTCAGGGCTGCGCCGGCCATGAGCGTCCTTCCGGAAGTCGTTGTGCCTGGTCATCCTATGGGGCGATGAGAAGGGCGACGCGCCCGGCGATCGCGGCCGAAGCCGGGCGGAGAGGGCAGGTCGCCCTAGATTCGTCGCATGGGTCACTGGCTGTACCGGAACATCGTCGAGCCCGGCAAGCTCCCCCTGCTGCTCGCCCTCACGGCCTTCGTGATCACCTTCGCGGTCACCCGGCTGGTGACCCGGATGATCCGGGCGGGGCGGGGGCCGTTCCGTGACGTGGAGAGCGGTGGGGTCCACGTCCACCATGTCGTGCCGGGGGTGATCCTCACGGTTGCGGGCGGCTTCGGCGCGGTGGCGAGCGGCAGCCACGGCTTCGGCGCCTGCGCGGCGGCGGTGGTCTTCGGGGTGGGCGCGGGGCTGGTGCTCGACGAGTTCGCGCTGATCCTGCACCTGGCCGACGTGTACTGGTCGGAGGCGGGCCGCAGGAGCGTCGAGGTGGTGGTGATCACCGCGGCGCTGGCCGGGCTGCTGCTGGCCGGGTTCCTGCCGTTCGGGGTGAACGGCCTGGACGAGGACGACCGGGACGGCCGGGGCACCCTGGTGGGCACCGTCGTGGCGCACTTCCTCCTCGCCCTGGTGGCCCTGACCAAGGGGAAGGCGCGGACGGCCGTCTTCGGTATGGTCGTCCCCTTCGTCGCCCTGTTCGGCGCGGTGCGTCTCGCCCGCCCCGGGTCGCCCTGGGCCCGCCGTCTCTACCGCAACCGGCCCCGTACCCTGGCCCGCGCCGAGCGCCGGGTGCGGCGGCACGAACAGCGCTGGTCGGGCCGCCTGCGCACGGTGCAGGACTGGATCGGGGGACGCCCGGACAAGGAGGGCCCCGGGTGAATCCCGCACACGGGGGTCCATCGCTTTGTAGGGTGACGCCTGATCAGCAACCGGCTCACCGATCTGATCAGCAACCGGCTCACCGGCCTGATCAGCAACCGGCTCACCACCCCGGTCACGCACCGGTCGTCCAAGGGGGACCCATGTCCGACCGCACCCACCTCGACCACCCGCCGGTGGCGGGCCTGGTGCCCGGTGGCTCCGGACTGCCGGTCGGACGGGTCGGGTTCGGTGCCATGCGCCTGCCCGCGGCTCCGGGCCCCGGCCGCGAGCGGGCCCTCGCGGTGGCGCGCCGCGCGGTCGGACTCGGCGTTCCCCTGATCGACACGGCCTTCATGTACGGGTGGGGCGCCAACGAGGAACTGCTCGCGGAGGCGCTGCACCCGTACCCCGAGGGCCTGCTGATCGCCACCAAGGTCGGCATCGTGCCGTCCGAGGAGGGCGAGGGCTGGGCCCACGACGGCCGCCCCGAGAGTCTGCGCCGGCAGACCGAACAGGCGCTGCGCAGGCTGCGCCTGGAGCGCGTGGAGCTGCTGCAGCTGCACCGGCTCGACCCGGCGGTGCCGGTGGCGGACCAGGTCGGGGCGTTGCGGGAGCTGCGCGACGCCGGCCTGGTGGGCGGCATCGGGCTCTCCGAGGTGACGGTGGAGCAGCTCGCCGAGGCGCGGAGGACGGCGGCGATCGCGAGCGTGCAGAACCGGTACAACCTGTTCGACCGGGAGCACGAGGGGGTGCTTGAGCTGTGCGAGGCGGCGGGGATCGCCTTCCTGCCGTGGCGGCCCGTCGCGGCGGAGCGGTCCGCGGAGGTCGACGCCGTGGCCGCCGAGCTGGGGGCCACGCCGCAGCAGGTGCTGCTGGCGTGGCTGCTGGCGCGTTCGCCGGTGATGCTGCCGATCCCCGGCACGGCGTCGGCGGCCCACCTGGAGGAGAACGTCGCGGCGGGCGCCCTGCGGCTCACGGACGACCTGCGGGCCCGCCTGGACCGGGCCGCGGCCGGGGTCTAGGGGCTCCGGCCCGGGGGTGTCCTCAGGCAGGCGGCGGCCCCGCCTTGCGGAAGAGGGCGGCCCACAGAAACGGCTCGCCGAACGTTCCGGAGGCGGGGTCCGGCTTCCGCATCCGGCGGAGCTCGGCCTCGGCCAGGTCGGAGAAGATCCAGCGGAGGTCGTCGGCGCCGTAGGCCACTCCCCCGTGCAGGCGGGCCTCCCGGTAGAGGTCGAGGTCGGAGAGCTCGGAGCCGGAGTCCTCCGACCCCGTCGCGAAGCAGCTCAGCCCGAAGGCGCCGCCGGGGGCCAGGAACCGGTCGAGGAACGCCAGGTAGCTGACGCGCCGGTGCGGGGGCAGGTGGTGGAAGCAGCCCGAGTCGTAGATCAGGTCGTAGGGGCCGTCGAGGTCCCGCTCGGTCAGGGTGAACGCGTCGGCGCGGTGGAAGGCGGCCCGGACCCCCGCGTCCTCGGCCCGTTCCCGCGCCCAGGCCAGCGCCTTCGGCGACAGGTCGACGGCGTCCACGGTGAAGCCGTGCCGCGCCAGCAGCAGGGTGTTGCGCCCCGCACCGCACCCGAGGTCGAGGGCGCGGGCCCGGGCACCGTGGGTGACGGTGCCGTCCTCCAGCCAGGACGCCAGGCTCTCGTCGGGCCGCGCGACGAAGAACGGCACGCCCCGCGAGCGGTCGGCGTAGAACCGGTCCCACCAGTCGGCTCCGCCGTCGTCGGTCCACCGGTCCGCGCCGGGCGCGAACAGCCCGTCCATCAGCCGGAGGACATCGTCCACGGTACGAATGCTGCGCATGCTCCGAGGGGTGCGATCCATCCGCAAATCCTATTCCCCCATGGCCAGTTGCCCCAGGCCCGTCGGAGTTCCGCGCGGCACCTCCCGGACGTGCGCCGCACCTCCGGTACGGCTGTGCGCGGCGTCCCGGTCCGGGAGGCCGCGCACGCCGCCGAGTGCGGGTCGCACGTCGTCGGCGGGGCCGTCAGTCGCCGTCGGCCCAGAAGGAGTCGGGCCGGCGCTGGAGGTCCTGTACTGGTGCGGCCTCGAACCGCCCTCCGGCGGAACCTGATCAGGTGCGGCGTCCGCTTCCCCCGGGCAGGGGTGCGGGGCGGACGGACCGTGTCACCGGGTGCTCCCGGCCCACCCGGCCGAGGAGACCGGCGAGCCCCAGGGCGAAGGCCCACAGGAGCAGGGGGAAGGCGGCGACGCGTTCCATGCCACCCATGCCCAGGCCGAGGTACTCACGCACCAGCAGCAGGCCGCAGGCGGCGAAGGCGGTGAGGCCCAGGGCGGCCGCGGCGTGGCGCCAGGCGCGGGACACCCGGTCCGCGAGGCCGCCCGCCGCGAGGACGAGGCCCACGTTGCCCGCGCCCATCGCCAGGAGGGCGCCCAGGACGTGGAGGCTCTCGGCGGAGTCCGCGGGGGCCAGGCCGACCAGGGCGAAGCCCGCCGCCGCGGCGGCCAGCAGGCCGCGGGAGGCCGCCGCGGCCGGTCCGCCGCCCCACCACGGGCGGGTGAGGAGCACTCCGGCCAGGAACAGCGCGCCGAGGGCGACGAACGAGCCGTTCATCAGGGCGTGCTGGGGCGAGCAGACGTAGCGGGGGTCGGCGTCGCCCTGGACGGCGCAGCGGACGTTGCCCAGGTCGCTGATGTTGTGCGCCGACCAGCTGTACGGCCGTGTCCAGGCGGTCTCGACGACGGCGTGGGCCGTGAAGAACTGCGCCACGCCGATCGCCCAGGCGGCGCCGCCGAGCCGAGCCGTCACCTGTGCCTCCCGGGGGCCGGGTGGGCCGGCCGGGCCGCGTCGCCGGCCCCGCCCGCCGCTTCCTCCTCATGCTCCCGGCCCGCGCCCCGGGAGGCGCGACGGGAGGGTGCGAACGGCTGACGTGCGGCTGGTGCCGCCGCGGGCGGCCCGGCCCCCGGCCGGTTGGGCGACCGGGGTGCGGCGCGGTCAGCGGGCCTGCTGGAAGCGGATCATGTTCCCGGCCGGGTCGCGGAAGGCGCAGTCCCGCACGCCGTAGTGCTGGTCGGTGGGTTCCTGGAGCACCTCGCCGGCGCCGCTGGAGCGGATGCGCTCGAAGGTGGCGTCGACGTCACCGGTGGCGAAGATGACGCCCCGCAGCAGCCCCTTGGCGAGCAGTTCCGCCATGGCCTGCTGGTCGGCGGGCGAGGCGTTCGGGTCGGCCAGCGGCGGCTCGAGCACCACGGCGACGTCGGGCTGCTCGGGGGATCCGAGGGTCACCCAGCGCATGTTCTCGAAGCCGACGTCGTTGCGGACCTCCAGCCCGAGGGCGTCCCGGTAGAAGGCGAGCGCCTTGTCGTGGTCGTCGACGGCGATGAAGCACTGCGAGAGTCTGATGTCCATGTGCTCCACGCTAGGCGCGGGGCCTGGTGTTCGCTTCTCCGTTCCTGACCGGTCGGGTGTAGAGCTTGGCGACGCACGGCGGGACGGCCGCCTCCGCCGAGTGGTCGCGGGCCCGGTAGGCGCTGGGGGTCTCCCCGACCAGCTCGGTGAAGCGCGAGCTGAAGGAGCCGAGGGAGGTGCAGCCGACCGCGAAGCAGACCTCGGTGACCGAGAGGTCGCCCCGGCGCAGCAGCGCCTTGGCCCGCTCGACGCGGCGGGTCATCAGGTAGCTGTACGGGGTCTCGCCGAAGGCGGCGCGGAAGCTTCGGGAGAAGTGCCCCGGCGACATCAGCGCGACCCGGGCCAGCGCCGGGACGTCCAGCGGCTCCGCGTAGTCGCGGTCCATCGTGTCACGCGCCCGGCGCAGCCGGACCAGATCCTCGAGCGTCACCCGTCCAGCCTCTCACGCGGCGTCGGTGGCGTTCGCGGCATCCGGGGCGCCGGTGGATCAGCGTTCGCGGACGCCCCAGGCGATGGTCTCGGGGTGGGGTTGCCCGGCTCCGCCGCATGACGCCGCGTCACGCGGCCCACGGTGCGGCACCCCCGGTCCCCGGCCACCCTCCCGGTTTCCTGTCCGCTTTGTCGGGAACGCGGCGGGCATGGTGCAAATCGGATACACGATGATGACCGAGCAGGCCGGACCGCGGGAGCTGGTCGGACATGTGGTGCGGGCCGAGGAGGCGGGCTTCGACTTCTCGGTGACCTCGGACCACTACTTCCCCTGGCTGCGCGAGCAGGGGCACTCCCCGTACGCCTGGTCGGTCCTGGGCGCGGCGGCGCAGGCGACCTCGCGGATCCCGCTGATGACGTACGTGACCTGCCCGACCTTCCGGTACCACCCGGCCGTGGTGGCCCAGAAGGCGGCGACCGTGCAGTTGCTCTCGCAGGGCCGGTTCCGGCTGGGGCTGGGGTCCGGGGAGAACCTCAACGAGCACGTGGTCGGCCAGGGCTGGCCGGCGGTGGACGTGCGGCACGAGCGGTTCGAGGAGGCGGTGGAGATCATCCGCGCCCTCTTCGACGGAGGTCACGTGACGTACCACGGGGAGCACTACCAGGTGGACTCCGCCAAGCTGTGGGACCTGCCCGACGAGCCGCCGCCCATCGGGATCGCGGTCTCCGGCGAGCAGTCGTGCGAGCTGGCCGGCCACTACGCCGACCTGGTGATCGCGACGGAGCCGAAGAAGGAGCTGCTGGACATGTTCGACCAGCACGGCGGCGAGGGCAAGCCGCGGGTCGGGCAGCTCCCGGTCTGCTTCGACCCGGACAAGGACGCCGCGGTCGGGCGGGCGCACGACATGTTCCGGTGGTTCGGGCTGGGCTGGAAGGTGAACGCCGAGCTCCCGCACCCGGACTCCTTCGCCGCGGCCACCCAGTTCGTGACGCCGGACGACGTGGCGTCGTCGATCCCCTGCGGTGACGACCCCGGGGCCTTCGTCGAGGCGGTGCGGCCGTACGTCGAGGCCGGTTTCACCGAGCTGGCCCTGGTCCAGATCGGCGGGGACGAGGCCCAGCACCCGTTCCTGGAGTGGTCGGAGCGCACCCTGCTGCCCGAGTTGCGCAACGCCTTCGGCTGACCCGTTGCCCCCTGGAAGTCGGTGGCCATGGGTGCGGGGAGTGGGGGTAACAGGGTGTGCACGGTACATCTTCCACTCCCCCCGGAGGTCTCGATGAAGTCGAGCGCGTTCGTGCACAGGGCCGTTGTGATGCAGCTCCAGTCCGGCGGGAGCGGCAGCGACGCCAACCGTTTCGCGGTGCTCGCGCACCTGAGCTACGACCGCGACGACCCGTTCGCCGTCACCGCGACCTTCAGCCACGACGGGCGGGTGCTGGCCCGCTGGCGCCTGGCCCGCGAGATGCTCGCGGAGGGGCTGCGCCGTCCCGTCGGCGAGGGGGACGTCCGCTTCTCCCCCCGTTACGCCCGCGGCTGGCACGAGCTGCGCATGGACTTCTACGGGGAGCACCGGGGCGACGGCGAACGTCACCACGCGGTGGTGCACGCCTGGGCGCCGGCGGTGGAGCGGTTCCTGGAGGAGAGCTACCGCGTGGTGGCTCCCGGCGGCGAGCACGTCGAGGTGGACGGCTTCCTCTCGGAGCTGCTGGCGAACGGATGACGTGACGCCTCCGGGGCACGCGCGCGACAACCGGCACCGCAGGGACCACCGCACGACGGAGACCACTGCACGACGAAGAGCACCGCACGGCATCGGAAAGGCCCGGCCCCGCAGAGGGGCCGGGCCTTCCGCGTGGGGGCCGGCTACTTGGAGGTGTAGCGGTAGCGGGTCCACAGCGGCAGCACGAACCAGCAGAGGATGTACCAGGCGAGCACGCCCGCGACGAGGAACGGCACGTAGCCGTCGTGGGTGGCGACGCGGAGGATGAGCAGGAGCGCCGAGGTCATGGTGCCGAGCAGGAGCACCAGCCCGGTGAAGGTGACCCGGGCCGCCCACTGGACGGCCTGCGGCTTCACGCGGCGGCCGGCGACGATGCGGTGCAGAGCGACGGGGGCGATGAGCGCGCCGGTCGTCAGGGCGCCGAGCACGACGGTGACGAGGTAGATCTTCCGGTCGGTGGAGCCGAGCTCCTCGTAGCCGGGCTGGAAGACGACGGTGAGGAGGAAGCCGAAGAGGATCTGCACGCCGGTCTGGGCGACCCTGACCTCCTGGATCAGCTCACCCCACTTCCGGTCGGCGGCCTCCTCCTGGGTCTCGTTGCGGCCTCTGTCGGGCCGCCGGCCTATGCCGCCGCCGAAGTCGTCCTCGTCGTCACCGGTTCGGTTGCCGGTCACCCTTCCTCCTGTCACCGGGGGCACTGTCGACAGCCCCTTCTGCCCAGAGTTCCCCGGGCCAACCGGTGTATGGGCGCACCTGGCGCGTCCGGGACGCCCCGAAAGGCCGCGCACCGGCGGCGGGCGCCGTAGCGGCGTGGTGACATCTCCCTGACCGGCACCGTTTCGACCCGATCGTCCCTTTTCCGGACCGGCGACGCGGGCGGGACGGCATGCCCCGCATCTCAAGGAGGACGACATGGGACTCGACCGCATATCCCTGCTGTGCCGCGCCGCCGCACCGATCCTGGCCACGGCCCTGCTCGCGGGCGCCGCGGCGACGGCCGCGGCGGCCGGCACGAGCGGTGACGACGGGGGCCACGGACACGGCCACGGCCACGGCCACGGGCAGCACGGCTGCTCGGAGACCTGCCCGAGCCCGGAACCCGGTCCTCCCGGTCCGGCCGGTCCCGCCGGACCCGCGGGCCCGGCGGGACCGGAGGGGGCAGCCGGACCGGCCGGGCCCGAAGGCCCCGCGGGGCAGCCCGGTCCCGCGGGACCGGAGGGCGCCGCGGGCCCGGCAGGTCCCCAGGGACCGGCAGGACCCGAGGGGCCCGAGGGGCCCGAGGGGCCGTCCGGACCCGAAGGACCGGCAGGCTCCACAGGACCGGAGGGACCGGCAGGACCGGAGGGACCGGCAGGACCCGAAGGACCCGAAGGACCGGCAGGACCCGAAGGACCGGCAGGACCCGAAGGCCCCGCGGGGCCGACTCTGCCGACCGAGATCCGTCAGGTGAGCCCCCTCCTGGCGACGGGTGTCAACACCGCGAGCGTCGACTGCCCGAGTGGCTCCTCCGTCACCGGCGGCGGCCTGGTGACCCCGCTCGGCGGCAACAACCTCACCACGCAGCTGTACCAGTCCTACCCCTCCGACGGGGACACCTGGACCGTGTCGTTCGTGAACTCGGCGGGGACCACCGGCACCTACACCGTCTACGCGGTGTGCATCCCCGTGACGGAAGCGGACTGACACCCCCCGGCAGCGCCCCGGCGGCGCCCCGCACCCCCCGGTCCCGGGCCGGATGCGGAGACTTCCGGTTTCGGGGATCGGACGCACGGTTACCCGTCGCACTGCAAGAAGCCAGGCGAATTCGGCCGAGGGGACCCGCGGAACATGACCGGCACACAGCTCACCATCACCCTCAGCGGCGGACACTGCACCGACGCGCAGGCCGTCCTCCGTGCGCTGGAGCCCGTCTTCGGTCCTCCGGACTCGCAGCCCAAGGACGAGCACGCCACGGTGCACACCGCCATCTTCGGCGGGTCGGAGGGTTCGGCCCCCACCCCGCCGGACGAGTCGGGACGCACCGGGGTCGCCGAGCCGGTGACCGTCACCCTGCAGGGCACGCCCGAGGCGGTCCACAAGGCGGGTGAGGCGCTCTCCGGGGCGTTCACCGTGCGCGACAAGGGAAGCGTCTCCGGGGACCAGGAGCTGGAGCAGGAGTTGCTCGTCGAGGCGTGACGGCCGCACCGCCGACGTCACGCCGAGGGCGGGGCCGTTCCGACACCGGAACGGCCCCGCCCTCGCTCGTGCCCGCGGTGACTACCAGCGGTTCTCGACCTGCTCCTTGATCCGGCTGTCGTAGAGGTCGCGGATGGCGGCCAGCGTCTCCTCGGAGAGCGGCGGCAGCGCGGCCGCGGCGGCGTTGGCGCGGGCCTGCTCCGGGTTGCGGGCGCCGGGGATCACCGTGGTGACGCCGGGCTGCTGCATGATCCAGCGCAGCGCCGTCTGGGCCGGGGTGAAGCCCGCGGGGGCCAGGCCGGAGAACTCCGCGGCGGCCTCGACACCGGTCTCGTAGTCGACGCCGGAGAAGGTCTCGCCCTGGTCGAAGGCCTCGCCGTGCCGGTTGAACGACCGGTGGTCGTTGGCGGCGAAGACCGTGTCCTTGGTGTACCGGCCGGAGAGCAGACCGGACGCCAGCGGGACACGGGCGATGATGCCGACGCCGGCCTCGCGGGCGGCGGGCAGCACCTCCAGCAGCGGCTTCATCCGGAACGGGTTCAGGATGATCTGCACGCTCGCCACGTTCGGCCGCGCGATGGCGGTGAGCGCCTCGGCGCAGGTCTCGACGCTCACGCCGTAGGCGGCGACGCGACCCTCCTCGACCAGGGTGTCCAGGGCGTCGAATACCTCGTCGGTGGAGTAGACGGGGGTGGGCGGGCAGTGCAGCTGGACCAGGTCGAGCCGGTCCACGCCGAGGTTGCGGCGGGAGCGGTCGTTCCAGGCCCGGAAGTTGTCAAGGACGTAGTTCTCCGGGATCTGGTCGACCCGGCGGCCCATCTTGGTGGCGACCGTGATGTCCAGGTCCGGGCGGCCGCGCAGGAAGGCGGCGATGGTCTGCTCGCTGCGCCCGTCGCCGTAGACGTCCGCGGTGTCGAAGAAGGTGATGCCGGACTCCGCCGCGGCATCGAGGACCGCCAGGGCGTCCTTCTCCTCGACGTCGCCCCAGTCCGCGCCCAACTGCCAGGTGCCGAGTCCGATGACCGAGAGACTCCGGTCCGACCTGCCGATTACTCGCTGTTCCATGCCGTCAGTCTGCCACGGGGCCCGGGCCGCCCCCACGGGGGCGGCGGTCGTCCCGGAGAGCGCCGTTCCGTTTCTTCCGGGCGACCCGGTTTGCCGGAGGGGCGGGCGGCAAGACGCAAGTCACGCAAGCTACACGAAGGAGGACATCACGTGTCCGTGATCGAGGAATCCATCGAGGTCCGAGTTCCTGTGCACACCGCGTACAACCAGTGGACGCAGTTCGAGACCTTCCCCGAGTTCATGAGCGGGGTCGAGCGGATCGAGCAGCGCACCGACACGCTCACGCACTGGGTCACCAAGGTGGACGGCGTCAAGCGGGAGTTCGACGCCGAGATCACCGAGCAGATCCCGGACGAGTGCGTCAGCTGGACCACCGTCGGCGGGGAGACCGAGCAGGAGGGCCGGGTGACCTTCCAGCCGGTCGCCCCCGGCGCCACCAAGGTGAACCTGCGCATGCGCCTCCAGCCGGAGGGCGCCGCCGAGAAGCTCGGCGACAAGCTGGGCTTCGTGGAGCGCAACGCCAAGGCCGACCTGCAGCGCTTCAAGAAGTTCATCGAGGAGCGCGGCACCGAGACCGGCGAGTGGCGCGGCACCGTCCTCTGACGGCGCCACGCCGACGAAGGCCGGTTCAGCCGGCCGCGCGGCACTCCGGATGGCCCCAGCCCTGGTCGTTCTTGGCGATGGACCCGCCCGCCGGATAGCCGCGTCCGCAGACTCCGCACCTGCCGGGGAACTTGGCCTTGATGGTCCGCGCCGACCCCCCGGCCGAGGCGGCCCGCCCGCCCGTACGCGCACCGCGCGTGCGGGCGGGCGTCTTCTTGCCCGCGGGCGTCGGCGAGGGCGGGGGCTCCGGCGATCCGAGGGCGCTGCCCGCGGGCTGCTGCTCGCTCGCCGCCTGACTGGCGGCCCGGTCCGCGAAGTCGTTGAGCGGGTCGCCGTCCACCTGGTGGGCGGCGACGTAGCGGAACTCGACGGTGCGTCCGGCGAGCAGTTCGTCGATCCGGACGACGAGTTCCCGGTTGGCGACCGGCTTGCCCGCGGCGGTCTTCCAGCCGTTGCGCTTCCAGCCGGGGAGCCAGGTGGTGACGGCCTTCATGGCGTACTGGGAGTCCATCCGGACCTCCAGCGGCACCGCGGGGTCGGTGGCGGCGAGCAGCCGCTCGAGGGCGGTCAGCTCGGCGATGTTGTTGGTGGCGGTGCCGAGGGGGCCGGCCTCCCAGCGGGTGGGGGTGTCCGGAGCGGTCCCGCTCTCGGCGAGGACCCACGCCCAGGCGGCGGGACCGGGGTTTCCCTTGCAGGCGCCGTCGCAGGCGGCGACCAGTCGTTCAGCACGCATGGATCCGATCATCCCACGCACGTCGCGCGGTCCCGTCCCCGAGGGGAACGGGACCGCGGGCCGGTGGGGCGACGGTCAGCCGACCTCGTTGAGCTGCGGCATCTCGCCCTCGGTCTTCTCCGGGTCGAGGAGCGAGAACGGCGCGCCCTGCGGGTCGGTAAGGGTGGCGAAGCGGCCGAAGGGGCTGGTCACCGGCCCGAACAGGACCTGGGCCCCCAGCTTCCCGGCCTTGGCGACGGCCTCGTCGCAGTCGGAGACCGTGAAGTAGACGTTGACGAACGCCGGGACCTCCGGCGGCAACTCGTCCGTCATCCGCAGCCGGCCGAGCAGCGGGGCGCCGTTCAGCTCGTAGACCCGGAAGTCGATCTCGCCGTCGGGCATGTCCTTCTGCGTGTAGGAGAAGACCTTCGGGAAGAAGCCGTCCGCCTTCCCGGCCTCGCGGGTGTAGATCTCGGCCCAGCAGTAGGCGCCGGGCGTGCCGACGGCGTCGAAGCCGGTGTGCTTGCCGGACTGCCAGAGGCCGAAGGCGACGCCGCCGGGGTCGCGGGCGATGCACATCGTGCCGAAGTCGGCGACCTGCATCGGCTCCAGGACGATCTCGCCGCCGTTCTCCCGGATACGCGCGGCGGTGGCCTCGGCGTCGGCGGTGGCGAGGTAGAGGCACCAGGCGGACTGCTCCTCGGCGCCGGGCATCGGCGGGACGACCGCGGCGACGGCCTTCCCGTCCGCGTAGGCCTCGGTGTAGTTGCCGAACTCGCTGCTGGACTCGCCGAAGGTCCAGCCGAGGACCTCGCCGTAGAACTTCTTGGCCCCCTCCAGGTCCGCGAACATCGCGTCCGCCCAGATCGGGGTGCCCTCGGGTTGTGCGGCCATGGTGCGGCCTCCGTTCGTGGTGGTTCGGTTCTCACGCTAGTCAGGTACGGCCCGCCCCGCGCGTCGGACGCCCGCCCGCGCGGCACCGGCCGCGTCCGGGCGGCGCCGCGGGCCGCGGGCCGCGGTCGGGCAGCGCCGGCCGAGACCGGGCGGTGCGCGGCGCGGCGGGCCGGGGCGGCGGCACGGCCGGGATCAGGCCGCTTCGGCGGCGGCGCGGAGTTCGGCGACGTCGAGCCGCCGCATCGTGAGCATCGCGGCCATCGCGCGGGCGGCCTTCGCCCGGTCGGGGTCACGCATGATCTCCAGGGCCTCCTTGGGGATGACCTGCCAGGACAGCCCGTACTTGTCCTTCAGCCAGCCGCACTGGCTCTCCTTGCCGCCGTCGCCGATCAGCGTGTTCCAGTAGTGGTCGGCCTCCTTCTGGCTGTCGCACATGATCTGGAAGGAGATCGCCTCGTCGAAGTGGAACAGGGGTCCGCCGTCCAGCGCGGAGAACCGCTGGCCGTTGACGGTGAACAGGACCTCGGCGACCGACCCCTCGTCGTCCGGGACGATCCGCTCGGGGCCGGCCTCGGAGTACCGGTCGACGCGCTCGATCCGGGACTCCGGGAAGACCGAGACGTAGTAGTTGGCCGCTTCCTCCGCCTGGTTGTCGAACCAGAGGCAGGTGATGAATCCGTTGATGTCCATCGGTTCCTCCCGATTGTCCGCCGTTCACCACTGTCGACCCGTGGCGCCGTCGAAACTCATCGGCCCGCGGCCGCTCCCCGGGGATCTGCCGTCGGCGAATCTGCCGCGGGCAGAGAAATGCCCTGGTGGGACGAGGCCGGGGGCACAGTCGAAGCAGACCCTTCCGGCACCAGTCCTCAGGAGGACCCACGATGCTTCCGCCGCTCGCCCCAGGACCGCACGGCGCGCCCCGCGCCCAGGACGGCGACACCCCGTACACCCGTTTCGACGACCAGCTGGCCCAGGCGCTGCTGGCACAGCGCATCGTCATGCTCGGCACCCAGGTCGACGAGGTGTCCGCCAACCGGGTGTGCGCCCAGCTGCTGGTGCTGTCCGCGGAGGACCCGCGGACCGACATCGGCCTCTACATCAACAGTCCCGGCGGCTCGGTGTCGGCCGGGCTGGCCGTCTACGACACCATGCGGGCGATCCCGAACGACGTGTCGACCCTGGCGATGGGCTTCGCGGCCAGCATGGGCCAGTTCCTGCTGACCGTGGGCGCACCGGGCAAGCGGTACGCGCTGCCCAACGCGCGGATCATGATGCACCAGCCGTCCGCCGGCATCGGCGGCTCGGCCGCGGACATCGCCATCCAGGCGGAGAACCTCGAGTTCACCCGGGCGCAGATCGAGCGGATCCTCGCCGAGCACACCGGTCGGACGCGGGAGACCATCGCCCGGGACTCCGACCGCGACCGCTGGTTCACCGCGGAGCAGGCCCGGGAGTACGGCATGGTCGACCGTCTCGTGGACTCCTTCGACGAGGTGCGTCCCAGCACCTCCCGACGCCGGATGGGGCTGTGATCATGGGAAGCTACACGGTTCCGTACGTGACGGAGCGCACCGCCCGGGGCGAGCGGTCCTACGACGTCTTCAGCCGCCTGCTGTCGGAGCGGATCGTCTTCCTGGGCACCGAGATCGACGACGGCGTGGCGAACGTGGTCATCGCCCAGCTGCTCCACCTGGAGTCCGAGGCCCCCGACCAGGAGATCGCGCTGTACCTCAACTCCCCCGGCGGCTCGGTCACGTCGCTGATGGCCGTCTACGACACCATGCGCTTCGTGCGGGCGCCGATCGCCACCTTCTGCGTGGGGCAGGCGGCGTCGACGGCGGCGGTGCTGCTGGCGGGCGGCGACCCGGGGCGGCGGTTCGTGCTGGAACACGCGCGGGTGCTGCTGGGACAGCCGGCCAGCGCGGGCAGCCAGGGGACGGTGGCCGAACTGGCGCTGCGGGCCCGGGAGATGGGCCGGATCCGGGCCCAGACGGAGGAGGTGCTGTCCCGGCACACGGGCCACGACACGGCGACGCTGCGCGCCGACATGGACCGGGACAAGGTGTTCACCGCGCGGGAGGCGGTGGCCTACGGGCTGGCCGACGAGGTGCTCACCGAGCGCCTGTGAGACGCACCTCCGAGACGCGCCCCTGAGGCTCCGTCAGACCCGCACCGTCAGGCCGCCAGGCAGAGACCGCCGCGGTGCGGGACACCGGACGTGAGGGCCGTGGACCGGGTGGTGAGGTCGCTGTGCACGCGGATCAGCAGGTCTCCGAGGCTCAGACCGAGGGCACGGGCGGCGGCGGCCAGGACCTCCGAGGAGGCTTCCTTGCGGCCGCGCTCGAGCTCGGAGAGGTAGGGCATGGAGATCCGCGCCGCCTCGGCGACCTCCTTGAGCGTGCGCCCCTGGGCGAGCCTCTCGCGCCGGAGCGCCTCGCCGACGAGGTCGCGCCACAGCGGCTCCTTGGCCCGGTCGGGGCGGCGGAGGGGAACGGGGGTCCGGGAAGATGCGTGGTCGCTCACCCTGTTCAGCCTAGGCGGCGCTCCGGTCGCGGCAAGACCGCCCGCAGTGGTTCCGCTCAGAGGTGAATCGCCACCGGGCGGGCCCGGGGGACGGGGGCGACCCGGGGGGTCAGCGCGCGAGGCGGAGGGTGGCTCGTATCCGCTTGCCGACCGGGACGCGCTCCACGACGACCTCGTCGGCGAGCGCGTGGACGATCTCCAGGCCGTGCCGGCCGACCCGCTCGGGGTCGCGGGGGAAGATCTTGGGCAGGGCGACGCTGCTGTCGTAGACCGTGACGGTCACGCGGTGGTCCGAACCCTCGAGTTCGAGGATGTAGGGGCCGTGGCTGTGGCGGTCCGCGTTGGTGACCAGTTCGCTGACCACCAGAAGGAGTTCGGCGCCGTACCGCTCGTCGGCCGTCGCACACCACTCGTTCCTCAACTGCTCGAGGAAGTGCCCCGCGAACTCACGCGCCTCGGCGATGCACCCCGGTTCACCGGTGAAGTGCGTCGCGCGCCGCAGAGGTTCCACGGGCACGTCGAAGCCCGTCGTCACCACGGTCCCGTCCAGGTGCTCGATCATGCGTTTCTCTCTCGGATGCCGGCCCGGCCGGATACTGATGCGCCTGTCCTTGTACCCGGGTACGGCCACGGCACTCCCCCTATTTTGACGCACGCGTCACCGTGCGTACACATGGCGTGGTTCCTGTGGGGTCCGTGGGGGCCGGGGACCTCGGCCCTCCCCCGCACAGGAACCACGCCGGTGGCCCCGCCCGGATCAGCCGGCGGCGCGGACGATCGCGTCGATCCGGGACAGCTCGTCGTCGTCGAAGTCCAGGTTGCCGATGGCGGCGACGGAGTCCTCGAGCTGCTGCGGGCTGCTGGCGCCGACCAGGGCGGAGGTGACCCTGCCGCCCCGCAGCACCCAGGCGAGCGCCATCTGGGCCAGCGACTGGCCGCGGTCCGCGGCGATCCCGTTCAGCGCGCGCAGGTGCTCCACGAGCTCCGAGGTGACCTTGTCGGCGGTCAGGAAGGGGCTGTCGCTCGCGGCGCGGGAGCCCTCCGGGATGCCGTCGAGGTAACGGCCGGTGAGCAGCCCCTGCTCCAGCGGCGAGTAGACGATCGACCCGACCTGGAGCTCGTCCAGCGCGTCGAGCAGACCGGTCTCCTCGGGGCGCCGGTCGAGCATCGAGTAGCGCGGCTGGTGGATCAGCAGCGGCGTGCCGAGGTCGGCGAGGATGCGGGCGGCCTCGCGGGTCTGCTCCGGCGAGTAGTTCGACACGCCGACGTAGAGCGCCTTGCCCTGCTGCACGGCGGAGTGCAGCGCCCCCATGGTCTCCTCGAGCGGGGTGTCCGGGTCGGGACGGTGCGAGTAGAAGATGTCGACGTACTCGAGACCCATCCGCGACAGGCTCTGGTCGAGCGAGGAGAGCACGTACTTGCGCGAGCCCCACTCGCCGTACGGGCCGTCCCACATCAGGTAGCCGGCCTTGGTGGAGATCACCATCTCGTCGCGGTACGGGCGCAGGTCGGCCTTGAGGGCCTCGCCGAAGGCGGACTCGGCGGCACCGGGCGGCGGGCCGTAGTTGTTGGCCAGGTCGAAGTGGGTGACGCCCAGGTCGAACGCGCGCCGCAGGATGGCCCGCTGGGTCTCGACGGGGCGGTCGGGACCGAAGTTGTGCCACAGGCCGAGCGAGAGCGCGGGCAGCTTCAGGCCGCTGCGTCCGGTGCGCCGGTAGGGCATCCGCTCGTAGCGGTCGGGATGGGCGGTGTACAACGCGACTCCTGGTGGTGGACGTGTCCGGAACTGCGCGATCACTCTTCCTCACCACCCCTCCCCCGGTCCAACCGCCGAGCGAGGAGGCCCGATCCGGAGGAGGCTGGAGGCATGCACGCACGGGACATTCTGATCGACGGGTACGGCCGGATCCGCGAGGAGGTGCACGCGGCGGTCCAGGGCCTGGACGCCGGACAGCTCGCCGCACGCCCCGACGCGGAGGCGAATCCGGTGGCCTGGCTGGTGTGGCACCTGACCCGGGTCCAGGACGACCACGTCGCGGACGCGGCCGGCCTGGAGCAGGTGTGGACGGCGCAGGACTGGTACGGCCGTTTCGCCCTGGACCTGCCGGCCTCCGACACCGGCTTCGGGCACGACGCCGCGCGGGTCGCCGCGGTGCGGGTGGACTCCGCGGACCTGCTGACCGGGTACCACGACGCGGTGTACGAGCAGACGCTGGGCTTCCTGCGCTCCCTGACGGCGAGCGAGCTGGGGCGGATCGTCGACGAGCGGTGGGATCCGCCGGTGACGCTGGGAGTACGCCTGGTCAGCGTGCTCTCCGACGACCTGCAGCACGTCGGGCAGGCGGCCTACGTCCGGGGTCTGGTCGAACGCATGTGACCCGCATTACACATAACGGGCGATTGGGGGCAGAATGGAACAGGTGCGGGCAAAGCCGCACACATTCGATTCCTTCCGTCCGCACCCGCGGTCAGGCCTGAGATCTCGAAGGAGCCGAGTCATGGCCAATGTCTCGCACCAGCGTGGTGACATGGCTAGTCACCCCGACGTGCTCGAAATGAGGGAACAGTACGCCCGCTCCCAGCAGCAGGGACCGAATCTGGGGATGCTCGCCGCGCCGCTCGCCCTGGTCGGCGTGTTCTGCGCCGCGTCGCCCTGGATCCTGCACTTCACCGGGAGCCAGCCGCCTCTGGTGGCGCACAACCTGATCGTGGGCGCGGCGATAGCCGCCCTGGCGATCTGCGCGGCCGCCAACCCGACGCGGATGGGCGCGCTCGGCTGGGCGGCCGCCGCGCTCGGCGTGTGGATGATCATCGCCCCCTGGGTGGTCGGGACAGCACCCGACGCCGGCGTGATCATCACCCACATCTGCATCGGCGCGCTGGCGATCTGCCTCGGAGCCGCGTGCGCGGCGCTGGGCATGAAGAAGGCGAAGGCCGCCAAGGCGTCGTCGAGGTTCTGACGACGCCTCTCGCGGTCCTGCGCCACCACGGCGGGGCCGGCCGGGGTTACCCCCGGTCCGGCCCCGTTCGCGTGCCCGCGCTCCCGTCGGGAGGCGCGTGCGGCTCCCGACGCGGGGCAGAAGGAGGGGAGACGACGCAACCGAAGGGATGGGCGCAAGATGGAGGTCTCGGGCATCATCAGCGCGATCCTCATCGGCATCGTGATCGGCGTGCTGGGACGTCTCGTGGTTCCCGGACGCCAGCGCATCGGGGTGCTGTGGACGATCGTGGTGGGCATCGCGGCGGCGCTGATCGGTTCGGCGCTCGCCGGGGCGTTCGGCGTCGCGGACACCGACGGGCCGGACTGGGTGGAGTGGCTGATCCAGGTCGTGCTGGCCGCGCTGGGTGTGGCAGCGCTGGACCGCAGCCGCGCGACGCGCTGACGCGTCCCGCCGGAGGGACACCGGGGCGGAGGGGAACGACTTCCCCTCCGCCCTCGCCGTGTCACCCGTTCGGTCCCGCGGTCCCGCCGGTCCCGCAGGGACGGGAGCGACGAGCGCCACCCGCACGGCGCCCCGGACCGGTTCCTGGCCACGGGGGTGCGGTCCCGGACGGCCGGTGAACAGGCGAGGCCGGCGGGGCGCGCCTAGGGTGGGTCACGGCCGTCCACCCCAGGAGGCTCGTATGCAGGGACCGTGCTCCATACGTGTCGCGGCCAGGGCGGCCGCGCTGGCCGTGCTCTGTACGGCGCTGCCCGCCGCCCCGGCCGCGGCGAAGGGCGACGCGGCGGACGTGCCGCAGTCGCTGCGGCGCTTCTACGAACAGCGCGTCACCTGGCACCCCTGCGACGCGGAGGGCGCCCCGAGAGGGTTCCAGTGCACGGCCGTGACCGTGCCGCTGGACTACGCCCGGCCGGGTCGCGGCACGATCGACCTGGCGCTGGCCCGCTACCGCTCCACCTCCGACCGGCCGCGCGGCTCGCTGGTCCTGAACTTCGGCGGTCCCGGCGGCGAGGGCGTCGGCCGGCTGGCCATGGCCGGCAAGGACTTCATGCCGCTGGCCGAGGGCTACGACGTGGTCACCTTCGACCCGCGCGGCGTCGGCCGGTCCTCCCCCGTGACCTGCGGTGAGGCCGTGTACTCCGGCGGGAACGAGACCGGCCAGGGGGACGGCGAGGGACCCGACGAGAGCGCCTCGCCCGACCGGGTCGCGGACGGCGAACCGCACGCCTACCTCCGCCGGCTGCGCGAGGTCGCCGAGGCCTGCGCCGCCCACTCCGGCCCGGTCCTCGAACACATGGGCACCGTGGACGCGGCCCGGGACATGGACGTCATCCGCCAGGCCCTCGGCGACCGCCGCCTGAACTACCTCGGCTTCTCCTACGGCACCCGGCTGGGAGCCGTCTACGCGGCGCGGTTCCCCGACCGGGTCGGACGCTTCGTCCTGGACGGCGTGGACACGCTCACCGCGTCCCCGGTGGAGCAGGCCCGGGCCGGCGCGGCGGGCCAGCAGGCCGCCCTCGAGCGCTTCCTGGAGTGGTGCGTGCGGGACATCGCCTGCCCCTTCGGCCGCGACGCCCGCACCGCGCCCCGGCAGGTGAAGCGCCTGGTCGACATCCTGGACGCCCGCCCGGCCCCCTCGCCGGACGGCAGGCCCTTCACCGGCCAGGACCTGGTGGCCGCCCTGGGACAGGCGCTCTACAGCCGGGCGCTGTGGCCCCCGCTGGAGCGGGCGGTGGCCGACCTGGTCGAGTACGGCGACCCCCGTGGCCTGCGCTCCTTCACCCAGGGCTCCTTCTCTCCCCCGGTGCTCGGCCGCGAGAAGGGGGACCGGCGCCGGCAACCCGTGCCCCTGGACAATCCCCCGGCCGCGCTGCTGGCCGTGAACTGCGCCGACTCCCCCGAACGCCCGTCCGCGGCGCGCATCGCGGCGCGGCTGGGAGCGATGCGGACGTCCTACGAGAAGGCGTCCCCGGTCTTCGGCCGCTACCGGCTGGCCGAGGCGCTGATGTGCTACGGGCGGCCCGCGGGAACCGACTTCGTGCGCGAGCGGGTCCGGAACCTCGACACGGCCAGGATGCTCCTGGTGGGCACCCGCGGCGATCCCGCGACGCCGTACCGCTGGACGGTGGAGACGGCACGACGGCTGGGCCCGTCGGCGGTGGTCCTGGACAACAAGGGCGAGGGCCACACGGGGTACGGATCATCACGCTGCGTACAACGGACCGTGGAGAATTTCCTCCTCCACGGGGAACTGAAGGGCGGTTCCTGCCCTGCGGAGGAGCCCGACGCGGGGAACTGACGCCTAGTCAGGTAGATTGTCCTGGCCGCCAACTTGCCCGCGCGCCAGTGACGTTGGTCCCCATTCCCTGGGGCCGAAGGTCCCGGAAGACTCTGACATATGCCAGAAGCACCACCCCATCGAGTGTTGCCAAATCCCTTACAGCGGGTGGCGAGCTGTGCGAGAGTCGTATCCGGTTCACCGACCGGCCCCGGCCGCACCGTCTCTCAGACACCGGAGTTCGTCATGCCGTCCCATCTGTCCGCGGATCGCCCCGCCGACCGCGCGCCCTCCGGCGCCGGCCCGGTGGAGGCCCTCATCACGCGGACACGGCAGCTCAGGACGGACATGGACGCGGTCCGCCGCGACACGGAGAGCAACGGCACGGACCCCGCGGACCGGTGGCAGCGCGCTCTTTACGACCTCGCGCTGCACCACCTGGAGGACCTCGACGAACACCTGGCACAGCTCCGCGAGGGCCCCCCGCCCACGGCCGGTTCCCCCGAGGCGCTGCCCGCCTCGCCGGCCGCGGATGGCGGGCCTGCCACGGCCCCCGGCCGGATCGGCAGCGCGGAGTGGGAACTGCTGACCGACGAGGTCCGCTGGTCCGCCGAGTTCTACGAGATCCTCGGCATGGCTCCCACCGCCCACGCCCTCACCCTCGACGAGCTGCCGTCCCTGGTGCTCGACGAGGACCGGCCCCGGCTCACCGCGATGGTGACGGACTGTCTGGTCGACGGACGTCCCATCGACGGCGAGTTCCGGATCACCCGGCCGGACGACGGCAGGGTGCGGAGCGTGCACATGAAGGGCGAGCCCGTGCTCGACGCCGACGGCAACACCGCCTCCATGTGGGCCGTGCTGCGTGACGTCAGCGAACTGCGCCGTCACCGGCGGACGGTGAGCGAGACCCGTGACTCGCTCCGTCACCGTCGGCCGGCCCGGTCCGGGCAGGGGCTCGTGGTCGAGCCGCAGGAAGCCTTGCTCCCCCCGTGGCACGGCTTCCTGCGGCTCCCGCGACAGGACGGGCCCGGCTCCCTGGAAGTGGCGGCCCACCGGCTGCCGTTCGAGGGACCCGGTGAGCCCGCGGGCGGCGACTGGTACGACGCCTGCGAACTCCCCGACGGCGAGACGCTGCTCGGCCTCGGCTCCCTCGACGGGGAGCCCTCCGCCGTCGCCTCCGGGACGGCGATGGTGATCGGCGGACTGCGCGGCATGGCGATGGCCGGCACCGCGCCCGGACAACTGACCGCCTGGCTGGGCGACCTGATGAGCCGGACCGCCCTGCCGCTCACCGGACCGGCCGTGTGCTGCCGGTACCGGGCGGAGACCAGGACCCTGCGGTGGGCCGGCCGTCCCGCCCCGATGCTGTTCCGGGACGGGACGGGCCGGCGGCTGCGCACCCCCGACGGGCAGGCCGAGGCCGAGCACCGGCTGGAGGCGGGCGACCTGCTGGTCCTCCACGCTCCGGGACCGGTCACCGGCCAGGACGGCGAGCGCCGACTGACCGACCTGGCCCGGACCCTCCTGGCGGAACCCACCGCGCAGGGCGCGGCGCGCGTGCTGGCGGACGCGTTCGCCACAGCCGCCGAACGGCACACCGGGACAGCCTGGTTCCTCGTCGCCCGCGTGCAGGACTGACGCGTGCAGGACTGACGCGTGCAGGGCTGAACAGCGGCTGCGAACCCGCTGAGCACCGGCGCGCGGAGAACGCGCACGTCCACGGCCGGACCACGACCGGCACAACGACGACCGGCACGACAACGACCGGCCGGACGACCACTGACGCCCGGTCGGGCACAGGGATGCCGGGCCCACCCGGTGGGCGGGGCCCCACCCCTCAGACCGCCGCGCCGCTTCCCGGCCGCTTGGGCTTGGGCAGGGCCAGCTGGATCTCCTCCCGCAGTTCATCGATCTTCGGATAGCTGGCGTACTGACCGGTGAGGCGGTACATCTCCCTCAGCCGGTCCCACGTCCGGTGCGAGGAGTTGTTCCCCATGGACACCAGTGCCAGGCGCGCGTAACGGTCGGCCTGCTCCGGGTCGTCGGCGATGAAGCAGGCGGACGCCAGGGAGAGCCAGTCGAAGATCTTGGAGCGCTCCCGGCCGTTGGCCCGCAGGTCCAGCGCCCGCTTGGCGTGGTTCTGCGCCAGGGAGGCCGCCGACGACTCGTGCTCGGCGAGGGTGCGGTAGGCCAGGGCCTCCATGCCGTGCAGGTCCGCCTCGTCGAACATCTGCATCCAGCTCGGCGGGGCCACGTCTCCCTTGTCGGAGACGAAGAGCTCCTCGGCCTGCCCCAGCGTGCGGCGCATGGCCTGGCCCTTGCCCATGGATGCCTGGGCCCAGGCCTCGATGGTGTGCAGCATGGCCCTGGTCCGCGGCAGCACCTCCTCACCTGCGCCGGACTTGGCCAGCTTCATCAGGTCCAGGGCGTCGTCGGGACGGCCCAGGTGGACCATCTGCCGGGCGGCCCGGGAGAGCGCCTCACCGGCCCGTGGCCGGTCGCCTCCCTCGCGCGCCGCGTGCGCCGCGATGACGAAGTACTTCTGCGCCGTGGGTTCCAGGCCCACGTCGTGCGACATCCACCCCGCCAGGACGGCCAGGTTCGCGGCGACGCCCCACAGGCGGCGCTGCAGGTGCTCGGGGTGGCGGTAGGCGAGCATGCCGCCCACCTCGTTCAACTGCCCCACGACCGCCTTGCGTTGCAGTCCCCCGCCGCGCGAGGCGTCCCAGGCGCGGAAGACCTCGACGGAGCGTTCCAGCTCCTCGACCTCCTCGGACCCCACCGGGGCCGCCTCGTAGCGGTCGAAGCCGGCCGGTTCCGCGTGGAACAGTTCGTCAGTGTGGGTGGCGTCGGCCGCGAGGGCCGGGTCCGTGTTCAGCCACTGGTGCATGGCGCTGTGGAGCGCCGCTCCCGTGGTGAGCGCGACGCCCGCGCCCACCAAGCCGCGTCGGTTGAGCATGAGGTCCATTCCCGTGAATTCGGTGAGGACCGCAGCCGTCCGCTCGGGCGCCCACGGCAGACCGTCGGGATTCTCCTCGCCGCGCTGCCGTTTCCCCGTTCGCCCTCGCCGGACCAGTCCGAGATCCTCGATGGTCACGACACGGCCGAGACGCTCGGTGAACAGAGCCGCCAGCACCCGCGGCACCGGATCGCGGGGGATCTCCCCCATGTCGATCCAGCGCCTCACCCGGGAGGTGTCGGTCGCCAGCTGCGGATGGCCCATGGCCGCCGCCTGCCGGTTGACCAGCCTCGCGAGTTCGCCCTTGGTCCAGCCGGCCAGGCCGAACAGGTCCGCCAGGCGGGTGTTGGGTTGTCCGCTCACGTCAAGCCCCCAGGATCTCGGCTGACTTGACACTAACGCGGGCCAAAGTGCCAAGCGACTATTCGCCAGGGTTCGCCAGGGGTCGCCAGTTGTCAGCCATGGGGCTGGTTGCGGTGGAGTAGAAGTGCGCCATCCCGCCCCGGTCCTCCGGGGGCTCTCCCCAGGGTGCCCTCAGGGGCCGGGGCGGATGGTGCGGTACCTCTCCTTGGCACACGAAGGGAACCGTCTCCCATGTACGCAGTGTCGTCCTCCGTGTCCGCCCCGCTCCGGCCGCAACCCCGCCCGGGCGCCGGCCCCTTCCTCGACCCGACCCGCCCGATGCAGCCCTCGGGTCCCCGGCTGAGGCGGTTGCCGCCGCAAGGGAGCGGGACGCTCAGCGGCAGGCTCGACCTGTCCGGTCCGCAGGGCGCGCAGCTGCGGACCGCCATCGCCTCGGTGCACCGCATCTGCCCCGAGTTCGCCCCCGTCCAGGTCCTGCGGCGGACGGGCCGCTCGGTGCTCCTGGTCGGGACGACCGGGCGCACCACCGCGGTCGCCAAGGTTTTACTGGACGACTCGCCGGCCTGGGCCGAGCGCATCCGGCACGAAATAGCTGCCTACCGGTCCTTCGTCCGGCACCGGCCCCCCGTCAGGGTGCCGAGGCTGATCGCGGCGGACCCCGACAACTGCACGCTGGTGATCGAGCGCGTGCCGGGGCGGGCCGCGGCGCTGCACCGGCACCCGGCGGAGGCTCCGCCGCGTGCCGACCTCCGGGCGGCCCTGGGGGCGATCTGCCGGCTGAACGCCTGGCGGCCTCCGGCGGGCACCTTCTCCGCCCCGCTGGACTACGCGGCGCGGATCAACCGGTACCACGCGCTGGGCCTGCTCACCGACCGCGACCTGGGGGACCTGCAGAAGCTGCTGCACGGCATCGCGCACACGTCGGGCAGGCAGGGCATGGGGCAGTTCTGCCACGGTGACGCGCTGCTCTCCAACATCCTGGTCGCCCCCACGGGACCGGTGCTGGTGGACTGGGAGCACGCGGGCTGGTACCTGCCGGGGTACGACCTGGCGACGCTGTGGACGGTGCTGGGAGACGCGCCGGCCGTACGACGCCAGATCAGTCAGCTCGCCCAGTCCCAGGGGCCGGCCGCCCGGGACGCCTTCCTGGTCAACCTGATGCTGATCCTCACCCGGGAGATCCGCACCTACGAGACGGCCGTCCAGCGCACCATGCACGACCTCACGCCCCCGCCGGTCGGGGCGCCGGCCGGGGCCATCCCCTCGGGCGAGGAACAACGGCTGCTGCTGCGCCGGCTGCACGACGACGCGCAGATGGCGCGGCGGGCGGTGCGCGCCGCGGTCGGCACCCGCTGACGTTGTCCGGTATCGCCGCAGGACCCGGTCCCTTCCGGGTCCTGCGGCGTTTCCGGGGGACGACGTGCTCCCTCCCGGTCAACACCGTTGCGTGGGCATGCCATTGACGGGGCGACGGGATACCGATATCCCTGACCCCACGTCCCGACCGTCCCACCAGCGCACAGCCGTCCCCGGGAGGATGCCTTGCGAGGAACCGCCACCGCCCCCACTCCCCCACCGGGGGCCCGACGCCCGCTGCCGAGACGCGTGGCGGGAGCCGTCGCCGCGGCCGCCCTGCTGCTGCCCCTGCTGGGCGCGGCGCCCGGGGAGGCGGCGGGCGGGGCGCCGCTGCGGGAGGCCTTCGCCAGGGCCTCCGCAGAGTACGGCGTGCCGCAGAGCGTGCTGCTCGGCGTCTCCTACCTGGAGTCCCGCTGGGACGCCCACAACGGCGCCCCCAGCGTCGCCGGCGGCTACGGCCCGATGCACCTCACCGACCTCTCGGTGGCGCTGGCCGAGGCGCCGCACCACAGCCACGGCGAGGAGGACCCGCGGGGCGACGACGCCCGGCCGATGGCGGCGCCGGAGGCGGGTGACCTCCCGGTCCCCGAGGCGTCAAAGCTCCCCGCGCACCTGCGGACCCTGCCCGAGGCCGCCGAGCTCACCGGCCGGTCCGTGACGGAGCTGCGCGAGGATCCCGCGGCCAACGTCGAGGGCGGGGCGGCCCTGCTGGCGCGGACCCAGCGTGAACTGGGGCTGCCGCTCAGCGAGGACCCGGCCGACTGGTACGCGGCGATCGCCCGTTACTCCGGTGCCGACAACAGCGCGACGGCCGCGATGTTCGCCCAGGACGTGTTCTCGGTGATCTCGGCCGGCCAGGAGCGGGTGACCGACACGGGCGAGCGGATCGTCCTGGCCGCGGACCCGCGGGCCGAGGCCGATCCGGCGCAGCTGGAGCGGGCCGGTCTGAAGAGGCTGGACCAGGACGGCACGGAGTGCCCGCCCACCGTGGCCTGCGAGTGGATCCCGGCCCCGTACGAGCACCTGGGCGGTGACGATCCGGGCGACTACGGCAACCACGACCTGGCGAACCGCCCGGCCGACCAGTCGATCGACTACATCGTGGTGCACTCGACCGAGGCGACCTGGGACACCACCCTGATGCTGGTGCAGCGGCCCAGCTACCTGGCGTGGCACTACTCGATCCGTTCCTCGGACGGTCACATCGCCCAGCACATCAAGGCCCGGGACGTCGGCTGGCACGCGGGCAACTGGTACGTGAACTCGCACTCGATCGGCGTGGAGCAGGAGGCGTTCCTCGCGCAGCCGGACGCGTGGTTCACGGAGTCGCTGTACCGTTCGTCGGCCCGTCTGGTGAAGTACCTGGCGAAGCGCCACGGGGTGCCGCTGGACCGGCAGCACATCCTGAGCCATGACGCGATCCCCGGTGTGACCGCCGCCAACGTTCCCGGCATGCACACCGACCCCGGCCCGTACTGGGACTGGGCGCACTACTTCCAGCTGATGGGCAAGCCGTTCCACCAGAACGCGAACCCGCACGACGACGTGGTGACCATCCGCCCGGACTACGCCTCCAACCAGCCCGTGTACACGGGCTGCGTCCGCGCCGGGGTGGCCTGCGCGCCGCACGGTTCCAGCGAGGTGCGGCTGTACTCGGCGCCGTCGGAGGACGCGCCGCTGGTGCGGGACATCGGTCTGTACCCGAAGAACGAGGGCCGGACCACGATCGGCGTCAACGACGTCGGCGCCCGTGCCTCGACGGGCCAGCAGTACGTGGTCGCGGAGCGGGCCGGCGACTGGACGGCGATCTGGTACCTGGGGCAGAAGGCATGGTTCCGCAACCCGGCGGACCGGCCGGCCGCGGTGCCGACCAAGGGTCTGGTGGTGACGCCGAAGGCCGGCCTGACGTCGGTGCCGGTGTACGGGCGCGCGTATCCGGAGGCCTCGGCCTACCCGCCGGGCGTACCGGTGCAGTCGCTGGCTCCGCTGCCGTACCGGTTCGAGGCCGGGCAGCGGTACGTGGCGGGTGACCGGTTCCACCCCGAGTACTTCTGGAACACGACGTTCGGCGGCCGGGGCACCGTGGTGCGCGGCCAGGACGACTACTACCAGATCCAGCTCGGGCACCGGGTGGCCTTCGTGAAGGTCTCCGACGTGGACGTGGTGTCCTGACCGGCGGGTGAACGAAGCGGAACGACGAAGGGGCCGGACCACCGAGGTGGTCCGGCCCCTTGACGTGTCGGCGGGGGGTGGGGCTCAGCCCTGGCGGAAGAGCTCGGCGGGCAGCGGCTTGAGGAGGGCGTACAGGTCCTCGGTGATCGGGCGGTCCCAGGAGGCGATGGTCACCAGGACGTTGTCGCTGCGGTCGAACTGCACGCAGGAGATCCGGCTCTCGGAGAGCTTGACGCGGCGGACCACCAGGAGGTTGTCGCCCTGGAGGACCGGTACGTCCTCGGAGCCGACGACGGTCACCTCCTCGTCGTTCTCCAGGGCCAGCAGCAGCTGGGCCACCTCGAACGGCACCTCCCCCTCGGGGACGTCACGGGCGGGCGAGCCCTCGGGGAGGTTCCCGATGATCATCGCGGGGCCGCGGTTCCCGAACAGGTCGTAGCGCAGGAAGACGCCCTGGCACGTGCCGTCGGGGGCGGGCAGCAGGCCGGCGCCGAGGTTGCCGGGCCAGTCGCCCGGGTCCATGGCCAGAACGTCGAAGTCGGGCCCGGCGGGCGTGGCGCTGCGGCGGCGGAGGAACGACATGCCGCAATGGTACGTGGCCCGCCGGGCTTCACCATGTGCGGGAGTTCACTCCTCGTCGGTCCGGTCCCCGTCGGTGCCGCCGTGGTGTCCCGCGCCGTGCGGATCGACCACGGCCACCGGGGCGGCGGCGTGCAGCAGCACCGCCTGGGTGACCGAGCCGACCATCCGGGTGGGGACCAGCAGCCGCCGCTGGTGGCGGCCCACGACGACCAGTTCGGCGCCCCGGGAGTGGGCGACCAGCCGGCCCGCCGCGTCGCCGCTGTCCACCGCGAGGTCGACGGCGACGCGTGGGTACCGTTCGCGCAGCGGGTCGAGCCGTTCCTCGGCGAGCGACCTGGTCTCGGCGGCGATCCCGGCCTCCTCGATCACCGGCAGCGCGAACTCGCCGGGCGCTGCCCAGATCTGCGGGGGCCACGGGTAGACGGTGACGGCCTGGACCCGCACCCGGCGCCGCTCCGCCTCGGCGAAGGCGAACTCCAGGGCGTCGTCGCCGGCGCGGTCGACGCCCAGGCCGACGACGACGCGGGGCCCTTCGGAGGCGCCGGTGAGGTCCTCGGGGACCTGGCGGCCGGGCCGGGGCACGACCACGACGGGGCAGTGCGCGTCGCGGGCTGCGGCGATACCGGTGGAGCCGAGCAGCAGGCTGGCGAAGCCGCCGCGGCCCCGCGATCCCACGACCAGCAGGGACGCCTCGGTGCTGACCTCGGGCAGCACCGCTCCGGGGGCTCCCACCCGGCTGAGGTACTCGACCTCCGGCCGGCCTCCGGTGCCCTCCTCGACGCGGGCGCGGACCTGGTCGAGGACCGGGTCGTCGGCGGTGTCCACGGCGACGAACTCGGGGGGCGCCCAGGCCGGGTACTGGCGCACGTGCACGACCCGCAGCGGCGCCTCCCGCATCAGCACGGCCCGCACCGCCCAGTCCAGGGCGCGCAGGCTGTCCTCGGATCCGTCGACCGCCGCGATGACCGGCAGGGTGGTCATGGAGTCCCTCACCTCCGGATGTCGATCTTCCGCCTGTCCCCGCCCGGCCTGGCCCGGAGGGCGGGCCGGGACGGGAAGCGGTGGCCGAGTGTCCGGATTCCGGGCGGGGAACCCTCCCGCGGCGGCATGGGCCGTTGCGGTACGGGCCGTGCGGAGGGACCCGGACCGGGAGGGCCGGAGGGCAGCAGGGCCGGGGGCGAGGGCGAGGGCGGGGCGGTCAGGTGAGGTCGAACTCGCCCTCGCGGGCGTCGGAGACGAAGACGCCCCACTCGTCGGGGCTGAAGATCAGGGACGGACTCTCGGGCCGCCGGCTGTTGCGCATCGCGACGAAGCCCTCGACGAAGGCGATCTGGACGTCGCCGCGGCCGCGGCTGCTGGAGCGCCATTCGGCGTTGCTGAGGTCCAGGTGGTCCGGCTTGTCCCAGCCGGTGCGGCGCTGCTGCTGGGTGGTGCTGTCGGCCACGTCCGTGCTCCTCCCGTTGTCGTCGGCGGACAGCCTACCGACCGGTCGGGTCCGCCGACAGGCCCCGTGCCGCGCTCGAACGGCACGGGGCGCGGCCGTGCCGCGGCACGGGGACGCCGGCTCAGCCCGTGGCGCCGAACCGGTCGCGCAGCTCGCGCTTGAGGATCTTCCCGCTGGCGTTGCGCGGCAGTCCGTCGACGAGGACGACCCGCTTGGGCGCCTTGAAGGAGGCCAGCCGCTCCTTGGCGTGGGCGACCAGTTCCTCCTCGGTGACCTCGCCGCGCGGTACCACGAAGGCCGTGACGGCCTCGATCCAGCGTTCGTCGGGCAGCCCGACCACGGCGGCCTCGGCGACCTGCGGGTGGGTGTAGAGGACGTCCTCGACCTGGCGGGAGGCGACCAGCACCCCGCCGGAGTTGATCACGTCCTTCACCCGGTCGACGATGGTGTGGTAGCCCTCGGCGTCGCGGACGGCGAGGTCGCCGGAGTGGAACCAGCCGTCCCGGAAGGCCTCCTCGGTCTCCTCGGGCTTCTCCCAGTAGCCCTCGCAGAGCTGCGGGGAGCGGTAGACGATCTCGCCGGGTGTGCCGTCGGGGACGTCCTTGCCGTCCTCGTCGACGACGCGTGCCTCGACGAACAGGACGGGGCGGCCGCAGGAGTCCATCCGGCCGTCGTGCTCGTCGGGTCCGAGCACCATGGCGAGGGGGCCGATCTCGCTCTGGCCGAAGCAGTTGTGGAAGGCGAGGCCGGGCAGGCGTTCGCGCAGCCGCTCCAGGACCGGCACCGGCATGACCGACGCGCCGTAGAAGGCCTTGCGGAGCGCGCTGAGGTCGCGGGTGGCGAAGTCGGGGCGGTTGGCGAGGGCGATCCAGACCGTGGGCGGGGCGAACACGCTGTCCGCGCGCCCGGACTCGATCAGGTCGAAGAGGCGGTCGCCGTCGGGGGCGTCGAGGATGGTGTTGCGCGCGCCCACCGCGAGGTAGGGCAGCAGGAAGACGTGCATCTGCGCCGAGTGGTACAGCGGCAGGGAGTGCACGGGCCGGTCGTCGGCGCTCAGGCCGAGGGCGGTGACGGCGCTCAGGTACTCGTGGACCAGGGCGCGGTGGGTCATCATCGCGCCCTTGGGGAGGGCGGTGGTGCCGGAGGTGTAGAGGAGCTGGGCCAGGTCCTCGGCGTCGGGTCCCGGCCCGTCGTAGGGGGCGGCGGAGGCGAGGCGGGCGAGCAGGGAGTCGTCTCCGTCGCGCAGGGCGAGGACGCGGGCGCCGGCCGGGAGGCGCCCGGCGATCGCCGGATCGGCGAGGACCAGGCCGCTGCCGGACTGGCCGAGCAGGTACTCCAGGTCGTCACCGACGAGGTTCTGGTTGACCGGCACGTGCACCAGCCCGGCGCGGGCGCAGGCGAGGTAACCGATCAGGTAGGCGTCGGAGTTGTGCCCGTAGGAGGCCACCCGGTCGCCGGGTTCCAGGCCTTCGGAGAGGAGCACGCCGGCGGCGCGGGAGACGGCGTCGTCGAGTTCGGCGTAGGTCCACGACCGGTCGGCGTAGTCGACCGCCACCCGGCCGGGGGTGCGGTGCGCGCTGCGGCGCAGGACGGCGTCGACGGTGCTGGCGTTGCCGTTGCCGGCGGCGGTTGGGCTCATGGCGCCGATCCTGCGCGGGCCCGCTGCCGGGGTCAAGACGTCTGCCGCCGAGGTCCCGTTCCGTCCTCGGGACCGCGGCGGCGGTCGGTGTTCGTGGCGTCCGGCCCCGCCGGGCGCGGCGGTGGCCGGCGACGGCGGATCAGCCCTTGAACACCGCCTTCTGCACCTCGTTGGGGCCGTCGAAGCTGTCCTGCTTGAGGTTCTCCAGCTTCTCGACGAGCTTGCCGTCGGCGTGGTTGTTCCTGGCGCGGTCCACCAGGGACTTCTTGTCCGTCGGGTAGTCCATGCCGCTGAGGGCCTTCTGCAGCTCGATCGGGTTGGTGTCGGCCATGGTGTACCTCCTGGGAGGGTGGTGCGTCGGTTCGGGCCCGCGCTACGCGGCGAGCGTGGCGAGGAACTCCGTGCAGGCCTCGGCGCAGCGGCGGCAGGCCTTGGCCGCCTCCTCCGCACCGGGGCAGGCGTCGAAGACCTCGGCGCACTCGAGGCAGACGGTGCGGCACCATTCGACCTGCATCCGCAGCCCTGCCTCGTCCAGTCCGGTCTGTTCGGACAGCACCCGGCAGGTCGCGTCGCACACCTCGGCGCACATGATGCCCTTGCGCCGGGCGCGGTCCTGCGCCTCGGTGCCGTCCGGATCCATGAAACCCGCGCGCAGGGCGCAGGCCCGCGCACATTGGGTGCAGGCCTGCGCGCAGGCGAACCGGTCCTCCAGGAACCGGTAGAGCTCGTCCTGGGATGCGCTCGTCACGGGGCCCGAGTTGCCCCGTCCGGCGGTGTCAAACGCCTGTCGCCGGGCACCCGGCGACGAGGACGAAGGGGTCGACGAACGGAAGGGGTGATCCGATTGCCCGGCCGTGAGGAACTGCCGTCCACGCTCGAACGCTCCTCCGAGGAGGCGCGGCGCACCTGGATCAAGGCGCACGACTCGGCCGTGGAGCAGTACGGCGAGGGCGAGCGCGCCCACCGGGTGGCGTACGGGGCGCTGAAGCACACGCACGAGAAGGTCGGCGACCACTGGGAACGCAAGGAGGGTGGCCGCAAGGGGCCCTCCGACCTTCGGTCGGCGCGGCCGCGGCAGCAGGGCGGCCGCAGCGGCGAGGGGGTGGACGAAGACGCCTCGAAGGAGCACCTGTACGAGCTGGCCCGGCGGCTGGAGGTGCCCGGCCGGTCGCGGATGGACAAGCCGGAGCTGCTGGACGCGATCCGCAAGGCCAACCGTTCACGGACCCGGTCGGCCCGGGAGGGGGACTGAGCCCGGTCCGGCCGGTCGGCACGACGCAGGACGATGATCGGTTCATATTCGGCGATCTAGGGTAGGTACGTACCATGAGTGACGAATGGGTGCATTTCGCCCTGGAAGAGGGGCATATCGGCGGCCTGGCTCCGTTCATCCTCGGCGCGATCGTGGCGGCCATGCTGATCGCGGCGGTGATCTTCGGCTGGCGGGTCCGCCAGCGCGAGCCGCGCAGGCCCACTCCGGAGGAGCAGCCCAAGATGCCTCCGGGCGGGCCGGTGCGCGAGGACCGGACGACCCGCGACGCCGACGACGTGCCGAGGCACGACCACGACCGGCTCACGCCGTACCAGCTCGACCCGCAGGGGACCGTCCCCTCCGAGGAGGAACCGCCGCGCCCGCGCTGGAACGAGGGCGGCAGCGGCGGCTTCGGCAGCGGGGGCGGCGGCCACCGCTGAGGCGGTCGCGGCGCTCCCCGCACCATCGCACCCTCATCGCAGGAAGTGAGTGAGTGACCATGTCCCATTCCGGCCGCGACGACCTGCCGCTCCCCGACTACGACCAGCTGCCGCTCGGCTCGCTGGAGAGCCGGATCCGTTCGCTGACGTCGGACCAGGTGGAGAAGCTCCTGACGCACGAGAAGGAGCACGGTCACCGGGTGCCGGCCACCCAGGTGCTCTCCGCGCGTCTGGACCAGCTGCGCCACGGCGCGGAGCCGACCGGGGGCGACCCCACGGGCCTGCGTCCCGAGCAGGGTGGCGTGGCGGGTGGCTCCCCGGTGTCGCCGAGGACGTCCCCGCAGCCGTTCAGCCCGCCGCCGCACGGCACTCCCGACCAGCGTGGCAGGCCGAAGGGCGACCGTTTCTGACCCTCACGCGCTCCCTCGCGCGGGCCCCGGGCGCTTCCCGCCCCGGGGCCCGCGCGCGTGTGCCGGGGCGGGCCCGGTGTCAGCTCCGCGCGTGGGGAGCGGCGGGTCAGGCGGCTCCGGCCGGGTCCGGTGCCGCCTTCGCGCCCTTGCCCCGGATCCTGGCCCGCAGGCCGAGGGCGACCGCTCCGGCGACGAGAACGAGCGTGGCGACACCGGATCCGGCGAGGACGGCCCGGGGCCCGAAGGCGGCGGTGAGCGGGCCGCCGAGGGCGGTGCCCAGCGGTGAGGAGGCGAGCAGGGCGGCCGCGCGGACGGCGAGCACGGTGGTCAGCCAGGCCTCGGGGGTGCGGTCCTGGAACAGCGTGAACGACAGCGCGGTGAAGGGGCCGTAGATCACGCCGCCCAGGGCGAAGCAGGCCACGGTGACGGCCGGCGGCGCTCCGAGGCCGAAGGGGAGCAGGATGAGACCCCATCCGGCGACGATGCCCAGCGCCGTCGGCCACAGCGGGAGCCGTCGCAGCAGCCCGGCGGCGAGTCCGCCGAGGACCGCGCCGACGCTGAACAGCGTCCAGTACAGGCCCAGCAGCCCGGCGCCCTGGTCCAGGTCGTCGGTGACGTGCAGCGGGAGGGCCACCTCGACGGGGCCGTAGAGGAAGTAGAAGAACCAGGTGAGCGCCAGGATGCCCAGCAGTTCGGGCCGCTGCCGGAAGAGGGCGAGGGCGGCCGACGCCTTCCCGCCGGCACCGCCCACCGGGTCGGCCGCCGGGTCGGGTGCCGCGGGTTCGCCGGGTGCCTCGGGCCGGACGCGGGCGGCGCCGAGGGCGAGGACGGCGAAGGTGAGGGCGTCGATCCCGATGATCCAGGCGGGGTGCACCACGGTGATCAGCACTCCGGCCGCGGCGGGCCCGAACACCATCGCCGCCGAGGCGCTCGCGCTGACCAGGGCGTTGGCGGCGAGCCGTTGTCCGGGCGGCAGGAGCGTGGCGAGCAGCGCGTACTTGCCGGCGCTCCCCCACGCGTGCAGCAGCGAGGAGGCGGCCAGCAGCACCACGTACAGCCAGGGGGTCAGCACGCCCAGGGCCCAGGCCAGCGGCACGCAGGCGAGCATGGAGGCCCGCAGCACCGCGTCGGTGAACAGCAGGCGCCGGGCCGGGAAGCGCCGCATCCACCGCCCCAGCAGCAGTGCCCCGAGGGCTCCGGGCAGTGCGTACGCGGCGACGGCGGTGCCGACGTAGAGGCCGCGGCTGCCCTCGGGCGCGAGCAGCACGGCGAGCCACGGCACGGTGACGATGGCCATGCCGTCGCCGAAGTCGGAGGCCACGAAGGCCGGGAGCAGTCGCCGGAAGGGACGGTGGGCGAGCACCGGCCGGTAGGCCGGGGGCAGTTGGGGCAGCCGGGGCCACCGGGATCTGGGTGCGGTCACCGGGACAGCTTGCGGCCCGGGTCCCGTCCGGCGTCAACCCGGCGGATGCGCCGCGGCCGGTTGGGCCGGTCACGGCCCCGGCGGCATCGGTTTCTTCCTTCCCGTGCGTCCGGCATGGCGAGTGGTCAAGCGACGCCGTCTTCCCTCCAATGAGGGGAGTGTCCCCGGTACCGAGTGAGGCGGCGAGCAGGTGGGTGAGGGTGTGCGTCGTGAGGAGACCGCTGCGGCGTCCGGCCGGCCGGTGGTGTTCCTGCTCGACGAGGAGGGGACCGTGATGCGGTGCACCGAGGCCGTGGACGACCTCCTCGGCCTGAGCGCGCGGGAGGTCGAGGGTCGCCCGCTGGCGGATCTGTGCGCCGCCGCGCCCGCCGGCGGCTGGGGCCGCCGGGTCGGCAGGGGCGCGGCCTCCCTGGTCCTGCGGCGCCGGGACGGCTCCCGGGTGGAGGCGGAGGCCGACGTCGTGCCGCTGCCCGCCGGGGGCCCGCGCGGTTTCCTGGTCCTGCTCGGCCCCGTCGCGCGGGTCCGCCGGGACCAGGCCCTGGTACGCGGGTTGTTCGAGCAGAGCGGGGTGGGACTGGTCGTCCGCGGGGTGGGTGCGCCGGAGCGCCTGCTGCTCGGTCCGGGTTTCTTCGGGCTGGACCGCCCGCTGGGCGGCGGCCCGTACGAGGGGCGGCTGGAGGACGTCCTGGTGGCCGAGGACGCCGCCCGGATCGGCACCTGGCTGCGGCAGGTGCTGGAGACCGGGGAGCCGCCCGCCGATCGTCAGTTCCTCGCCCGCTGGGCGGGCCTGCCCGAGCGGGAGCGGTCGGTCTCCGCGTCCGCGTTCCGTCTGGAGGACGCCGGCGGCCGGGTGCTCGGCGCCGCCGCGGTGCTCACCGACGTGACCGAGCGGAACGCCGCGGAGCGCGAACTGTCGCTGCTCCACTCCTCGGCCTACCGGCTGGGCGGGACTCTGGACGTGACCCGCACCGCGGAGGAGGTCGTGCGGCTGCTGGTGACGGACTTCGCGGACCTGGCCTGCCTCGACGTGACGGACCGGGCGCGCCGGGGGGACGAGGCCGGGGCGTTCGCGCCGGGCACGCCGCTGCGCAGGGTCGCGGTCGCCTCCTCGGACGGCGCCTGGCCTCCCGAGCTCTACCAGCTGGACGAGCCGGTGCGGGCCAGGAGCTTGGAGACCGACGCCGTCGGCGGCGGGGGCACGCAGGTGGTGCCCGATCTGGACCGGCTGCGGCGGCGCCCCGACGTCGACGAGGAGCGGCAGCGGCTGCTCCTCCCCGCGGCGGCGTCCTCCGCCCTGTTCGTGCCGCTGGTGGCCCGCGGGCACGTCCTGGGCGTCCTGTCGGCATGGCGTCGTTCGGACCGGCTGCCGTTCCGGGAGGACGACGTCCCGCTGATCGAGTCGATCGCCTCGCGGGCGGCGCTGAGCCTGGAGAACGCCCGCCGTTACACCCGGGAGCGCCGCACCGTCGAGGAGCTCCAGCGGAGTCTGCTGCCGCCCCCGGTGCGGCGGACGGCGGCCGCGCACAGCTCGGGCGTCTACGCCCCGGCGAGCAGCGCGGCCGGGACGGGCGGGAGCTGGTACGACGTGATCCGGCTGTCCGGGGCGCGGACGGCCTTCGTGATCGGCAGGGTCGCCGGGCATGGGGTGCACGCCGCCGGCGCGATGGGCCGGCTGCGCTCCGCCGTGCAGACCCTGGCCGACGTGGACCTGCCGCCGGAGGAACTCCTCGGCCATCTCAACGACCTGGTGAGCCGCATGGGCAAGGACGAGGGCGACCGTCCCGCGTCGACCGCCGGCTCCCTCCACGGCGCGACGTGCGTGTACGCCACCTACGACCCGGTCGGCGGCGTGTGCTGCATGGCGAGCGCCGGTCATCCGGCGCCGCTGGTGGGCCGCCGGGGAACCGGTGAGGTGACGCGGGCCGGCCTGGAACCGGGGCCCGCGCTCGGCAGCGGCGCCAAGCAGCCGTTCGAGCCGGTGCGGTTCCTCCTGGAGCCCGGTGACGTCCTCGCCTTCCACAGCGGGACGTCCACGGGGCCCTCCCCCGCCGGTGCGGGAGACCTGGGCCACCTCGTCGAGAGCGCCCGCGCCGCCGCCCGCAGCGACATCCCGGTGGCTGTGCTCACCGCCCCGCTCCTGCGCCGCCTGCGGTCCCGGCCGCGCGCCGAGGACGTCGCCCTGCTCCTGGCGCGGATGGACCGTGTGCCGCCCACGCGCACGGCCCACTGGGAGCTGTCCGCCGAGCCCGGCGAGGTCAACCACGCCCGCGCGCTGGCCTCGGCCCAGCTCACCGCCTGGGGGCTGGAGGAGCTGGTGTTCAGCACAGAACTGATCGTCAGCGAGCTGGTCACCAACGCCCTCCGCCACGCGGGCGGACCGATCGGTCTGCGGCTGATCAAGGACGACCGGCTGATCTGCGAGGTCTCCGACCCGAGCCAGTCCCAGCCTCACCTGCGCCGGGCGCGGGCGTCCGACGAGGGGGGCCGGGGGCTGTTCCTGGTCGCCCAGATGACCGACCGGTGGGGCAGCCGCTACACCGCCGAGGGCAAGACCATCTGGACGGAGCAGGTATACGGCGAGGACGCGGCGGACGGCTGACCCCCAAGGAGCGCGGGGACGCGGGGGACACGGGGGGCGGTACCCGGGGGTCAGGGTCAGGCCAGTACCACGCACCCGCGCTTCTCCAGCGCCTCGGCCACCGGGTCGTCGGCGGGGTCGACGGCGAGGTCGTTCCAGCGCAGGTCCAGCTTCTCCAGCGAGGGGAGCTCCGCGAGCCAGGGAGGCAGCGCCCGGATCCGGTTGCCGCGCAGGTCCAGGACGCGCAGCAGCGGCAGTCCGGCGAGGCGGTCGGGCACGGCCTCCAGCAGGTTGTCGCGGAGCTCGAGGTGGCGCAACTCCCGCAGGCGGGAGACCGAGTCCGGGAGCCGGGCGAGGCGGTTGCCCTTGAGCCACAGCTCGCGGAGGTTCGCCAGGTCTCCGATGCGGTCCGGGAGGGTCGTCAACTCGTTGAACTGGCAGCGCAGTTCGACCAGGGACGCCATCCGGGTCAGGGAGTCGGGAAGGGCGGTGAGGCGGTTCTCGCCGACGTTGAGGAGGCGGAGCGCGGTCAGTGCGCCGAGTTCGTCCGGCAGCCGGGTGAGTCGGTTGTCGTGGAGGTAGAGGCAGCCGGTCAGGCTCGACAACGACCCGATCTCACCCGGCAGTTCGGTGAGGGCGTTGTGGCCGAGGTCGAGGGTGGCGAGCCGGTGGAGCCCGCCGACGGCGGGCGGCAGGTGGGTCAGGTCGTTGTCGGCGAGGATCAGCACCCGCAGGTCGTGCCGCTCCCACACGGAGTCCGGCACCACGCCCAGGCGCCGGCGCCACAGGTCGAGGACGCTCAGAGCCGCTCCTCGAGGTGGCGTTCCAGGTGGGCGATCAGGTCGTCGGCCGTGCCCAGCGGGACGCTGCGGTCGGTGACGACGACGTGCCCGTCGTGCTCCAGCGCGTAGAGGAACATGTCGCGGGCGCCGTCGTTGACGCTGCGCGCGGGCAGCCGGGCGAAGTCCACCTCGACCAGCAGGTCCTTCAGCCGGGCCCGCTCCGCGCCGGAGAGGGGGTCGGCCTCCCGGGTGCCCTCCGTGCGGTCGCTGATCTCCACGGTGCCGTCGGTGGACGCCAGGATGGAGCGGTGGACGCCGGCGATGCCTCCGGTGACCGTGAGACGCACCTGCTCGGCCCGTTCCGTGGGCGTTCCCTGCCCCGGCGACGGGGACTCCCGGGCGGGCGCCGAGACCTCGGCCGGGCCCGGGGAACGCGAGGGGCCTCCAGGCTCGGAGGCCTCCACGGACCCGCAGGCGGCGAGCGTCAGCCCCGCCGCGACCAGCAGGGCCGGGGCCCTCCCCCGCTTCCGGTACGCCATCTCGGACTCCTTCCGCCGCGAGCGGTCCGTCTCACACGGTAGCCGTCCGACCCTCCCACGGCTCCCGTACGGCGCAGTCGTGCGCGAAGAGCACCCGGCGGGGGGCGAACTCGGCCAGCCTCTCCATCCAGGGCCGGACGGGCGGCAGCGGCGCTTCGACGCCGTCCAGCGCCGCCCGGCGGGCCAGGTGTTCGGCGGTGAAGTGGGAGGCGAGGTCATGGGACTGCCCGGCGAGCACGACGGCACCCTCGGGCGTCCGCACGACCAGGGACTGGTGACCGTCGGTGTGCCCGGGTGTGGGCACGACGTGGATGCCGGGGAGGATCTCCGCCTCGCCGTCCAGCTCCTCGTGGCGCACGCCGGGGAAGTCGACCAGGTGGCCGACGGTGTGGCCCCCGGCGTGGGCGAGGGCCAGTTCCGCCCGCTGGACGACGACCGGGCGTCCCGCCAGCGCCGGGTTGCCTCCGCAGTGGTCGAAGTGCAGGTGGCAGTTGACCACCAGATCGATGTCCTCCAGGCCCACGCCGGCCGCGGTGAGCGCGGCCCGCAGCGAGCGGCGGCGGGGCCGGTAGTGCGCCTCGGTCTCCGGTCCGGCGTCCCCCATCCCGGTGTCGAACAGCAGCAGCCCGCGCGGATGCCGGACCAGGTAGGCCAGTACGGGCTCCACCCGCGGTTCTGGCCCGCCCGTCTCGGAGACGGGGCGGACGAAGTAGCCGAGGTCGAGTCGGCGCACGGAGACGGCGAAGTCACTCACGCGTCCCATCCTGCGGGTGCGTCGGCGCGCGGTCGGCCGCTTCTGCCGAGGGCAGAGCGGCCGGGCTCCCGGCGGCGCCGCCCGGCCCGGGATGCCACGGCCGGTCAGGCGGCGGGAGGGCTGCTGGCGCCTAGGCAGGTCAGGCGGCCGGGGACTCCTGGCACCGAGGTAGGTCAGGCGGCCCGGAAGCGGACGCCGGGGTCGGTCAGGGGGCCCGGAAGCGGACGCCGGGGTCGGTCAGGCGGCCCGGAAGCGGACGCCGGGGTCGGTCAGGCGGCCGGGGTGATGAGGACCGCCGTGGTCGCGGCGAGGCCGCCGCGGAGGCGGCTGCCGAGGAGGGTCAGGCGGCCGGTGACGCCGTACTTGCGGGCGATGGCGCGGCGGACCCGCGCCGTCTCCTCGGGGGTGCCGAGCCGGGCGCGGGCCTCGACGGCCTCGCCGCGGAGGTTTCCGCGGAAGTCGCAGGGGGCGACGGTCACCCGGCCCTCGCGGCGGATGCGCTTGACCTTGCCGCTGTCCACGCGGGTCCACACGGCCAGCGCGCCGTCGCCGTCGGGGACCACCCAGACGGGCGTGGCCACCGCCCGCCCGTCCTTGCGGAAGGTCGTCACGGAGACGTACGGGGCGGCGGCCAGGCCGTCGAGAGCGCTCATGGTCCGCAGGCTACCCGGCTCAGTTGACGGCGCGGTCGGTGCCCTCCCAGTACGGCTGCCGCAGCTTGAACTTCTGGATCTTGCCGGTGGCGGTGCGCGGGATGGACGCGCGGAACTCGACGCTGGTGGGCGCCTTGTAGCCGGCCATCCGCTCCTTGCAGTGGGCGATGATCTCGGCCTCCTCGGCCTTGGCGCCCTCGGCGAGGACCACCAGCGCCTTCACCGTCTCGCCCCACTTCTCGTGGGGCACGCCGATGACCGCCACCTCGGCGACCGCCGGGTGGCTGAACAGGACATCCTCCACCTCGATGGACGAGACGTTCTCGCCGCCGGTGATGATGACGTCCTTCTTGCGGTCGGAGATGGTGAGGTGGCCGTCCCGCCGGTCGAGGAAGCCGCCGTCGCCGGTGTGGAACCAGCCGTCCTCCAGTGCCTCCGCGCTGGCCTCGGGCTTCTCCCAGTAGCCCTCCATCACGGTGTTGGAGCGGGCCAGCACCTCACCGGAGTCGGAGACCGCGAGCCGCGTGCCCAGGGTGGGCAGCCCGGCGCGCGACAGCCGGTGGGCGCGCTCGTGCGCGGGCAGGGCGTCGTCGGCGGGCAGCGAGCGGTTGAAGGTGAGCAGCGGGGCCGTCTCGGTGAGGCCGTAGATCTGGAGGAACTCCCAGCCGAGCTCCTCGCCGACCCGCTGGATGGTGCGGCTCGGCGGCGGCGCGCCCGCGCAGACGATGCGCACCCGGTCGCGGCCGGGGATCTCGCCCTCCCAGTCGGCGGCGGCGTCGAGCACGGCGTTCCAGACGGCGGGCGCGCCGCACATCAGCGTGACGCCGTGGCGCTCGACGCGGCGCAGGATCTCCGTGCCGTCGACCTTGCGCAGGACGATCTGCGGGACACCGAGACCGGCCATCACGAACGGCATGCCCCAGCCGTTGCAGTGGAACATGGGGAGGACGTGCATGTAGACGTCGCGTTCCCAGGCCCGGGTGTGCAGGCCGAAGGTGACCGCGTCCACCCAGATGTTGCGGTGGGTGAGCTGGACGCCCTTGGGGCGGGCGGTGGTGCCGGAGGTGTAGTTGATGGTGGCGGTGGCGTCCTCGTCCGGCTTCGACCAGGGCCGCGGCGTCACGCCGAACCGCATCAGCGCCTCCGTCTCCTCGCCGAGGACGAAGCGGTGGGGCGCGGTGACCCGGGCCAGGTCGGCGTCGAGTTCGGGGTCGACGAGGAGCACCGAGGCGCCGCACTGGCGGACGATGTAGTCGACCTCCTCGGGCTTCAGCCGGAAGTTGACGGGGACGCAGATCCGCCCGCTCATCGGCACCGCGAACAGCAGCTCCAGCAGCCGCGCCGAGTTGTGGCTGACCACGGCGATCCGTTCGCCCTCCGCGACGCCCAGGGCGTCGAAGCCCGCCTGCCAGGCGCGGACCCGTTCGGCGAACCGCCCGTAGCCGCCGTCGGGCACCGGCGTCGCGGGCTGGACCGGCTCGTCCACCACTCCGGGGCTGTCGGCGAAGCCGATCTCCGCCCGCTCGAGGAAGTCCGCGATGGTCATGGGCACCCGCATCGTTCTCACTCCTCCGTACGGTGGCCCGGCGCGGCCTCGCCGGCCGGCCGGGTCGGCCAGGGTCCGAACATCTCATCACCCCTGTGGCCACAGGTGAACACCTCGGCGACGGGTGCGGCCGAAAAGATCGTGAAGGGTGTGCGGGAAGGACCGTGAAGGTCTGCGGGCACGCGACGGACGGCGGACGGCCGCCGCGAGCGGGGGCCGGCCGGGCCTGCGCCCAGGCCCGCCCCCGCTCCCCGGCCGGCGCGTGAGCGGCGACGACAGCGGTTCAGCGCCGGCGGCCGCGGGCCGACCCGTCGTCAGGCGGGCCTGCGGCAAGGGGGGGTTCAGCATACGTACAGCTCTCCCCGCCCGGTCAACGACCACCACTTGATGTGATCGCGTCACCATGCGCATATTGGTACGGACCAATGTTCGCGCGGCGTCCGCGGAGGTGCCCGGTATGGCTGGTGTGGATCGTGCTCCCCGGGTGGCGACCCGGTGCTGCGGCGTGCTGCTGACGGCGGCTCTGGCGACGTCCTGCGGCTGGGGCGCGACGGCCGACGCCGAGGACGGCGGCCGGCTCCCCGGCGCACCCGTCGGGGTCACCGCGCAGGCCGGCAGCGCGACCAGTGTGCACGTCATGTGGAACAAGGTCGCCGACAACGGCTCCGAGGTGGAGGCCTACGAGGTCTACCGGGGCCGCGCCAAGGTCGAGGAGGTTCCCGCCGACGAGCACATGGTGGACGTCACCGGGCTGAAGCCGGGCACCACCTACACCTTCCGGGTGCGGGCCCGCTCCACCGACGGACGGCTGGGTCCGCAGAGCGCCGAGGTGCGCTCGACCACGCGCGCCGAGACCGTCGCCGACACCCGTCCGCCCTCCCGCCCCGGGGGCCTGGAGGGCCGCGCGGTCGGCAGCCGGGCCGCCCAGCTCTCCTGGAAGGCCTCCACGGACGACCATGAGGTGGCGTCCTACGACATCTACCAGGGCTCCACGAAGATCCACAGTGTGGGCGGCGGCCAGACCGCCGCCGTGGTCACCGGGCTGCGGCCGGGCACCCGGTACTCCTTCACGGTGCGCGCGAAGGACGCCGCCGACAACCTCTCCCCCGCCGGCGACCCGGTCCGGGTCACCACCTCCGGCACCGCGGAGGACAGCGGGCGGGGCACGGCCCCGGTGGCCTTCCGCGCGGCGGCGGTGCGGGCGGAGGGCGCCTGGCACCTGGAGATCTCCTGGGAACCGCCCCCGGTCGACGGGGTGGTCACCGAGTACCAGATCCATCTCGACGGCCGCCCGGCCACCACGCTGGTGTGGGGCGGCAAGGCCCCGGGCGGGCGGGCGACGCACCGGTTCTACCTCGGCGGCGAGGCCGGCGAGACGCACCGGGTCCGCCTGCGCGCCAAGCTGCCGGACGGGACCTGGGGCGGCTACTCCCCCGAACGCACGGTCACCACAGGGCGCTGAGGGGCGCGGGCCGACCGGCACGGGCGGGCGCGGCGGCACGCCGCGCGGCGCGCGGCGCAGGGGGCGGCTCGGGAAGCGGCGTCGGGCACGGCGCGGAGTGCGGCGTCACCTGTCCGGGTGCTCTCCGGGTGCGCCCGGCGCGTCGTGGACATTGGCTGTCCCCGAGGGCGGTACGGGCGTTCCCGATCCTCGGCGGCGCTAGGGATGTCCGCCAGCCGTGCCGCCGGAGGTCAGACCATGCGTACATCTCGCGTCATCGTCAGATCAGGCCTGACCGTGGCTGCCGCCGCCGCCCTGCCGCTCGCCTTCGCGGGGCCGGCCGACGCCGGCCCCGGCATCTCCGTGAGCACCAGCGGCACCACCGTCGCGGTCACCACCAGCGCCTGCTCCGAGGTCAACGGCAGTTGGGGCACCGCCTCGCTGCTGAACAGCACCCAGAACACCTTCGCCGAGGGCCGGCAGGTCGCCCTGTCCGGTTCGGCCACCAGCCAGTCGGCCGCCTGGTCCAGCGTCTCGCCCGGCACCTACACGGTGATCGTGCGGTGCGCGAACAACAGCACGGCGGGCACCCAGTCCGTCATCGTCTCCGGTGCGACGCCGACGGCCACGGCCTCTCCCACGTCCACCCCCACCTCCACCGCGACCCCGACCATGTCGGCGACCGCCTCCCCCACGCGCGGCGTGATGGGCGGCATCGGCGGCGCGGTGAAGGACCACACCACCCTCACCCTGGTCGCGGGCGGCGTCCTCGTCGCGGCCGGCGTGGGCGGCACGGCCTGGTACGTGCGGCGCCGCGCCAAGCCCCACCGCTTCTGAGCGGTTCCCGCGCCCACGCCCACGGCAACGGCAACGGCAACGGCGTTCGACCGTCACGGCCGTCGCCCGGTGATGCACCGGGCGACGGCCGACGCGCGTGCGGCGCCGGAAGGTCACCGGGTCCGCCCGGGAGCTACGGGAGTTCCGGGCGTTCCGGGCGTTCCCCGGGCGGCAGCACTCCGGTGATCACATGGGCGTCGCTCTCCTCGCACACCGCCGCCCCGGCGGTGAGGCCCGCCTCCGTGAAGGCCCGCAGGGCGGCGGGCGCCTGACGTGCGCTCGTCTCGGCGAGCACGCAGCCGCCCGGGGCGAGCCAGCCGGACGCGCCCTCGGCCACCCTGCGCAGCACGGCGAGACCGTCGGGCCCGCCGTCCAGGGCGACCGCCGGTTCGTGGTCGCGGGCCTCCGCGGGGAGCAGGCGGATGTCGGCGGTGGGCACGTAGGGCACGTTGGCGGCGAGGATCTCGATGCGGCCGCGCAGCGCGCCGGGCAGCGCGGCGAACAGGTCGCCGTGGTGGACCCGGCCGCCGTAGGGGGCGAGGTTGCGCCGCGCGCAGGCCACGGCGGACGGGTCGATGTCGGCGGCGTGGAGTTCCGCGCCGGGCAGCGCGGCGGCGAGCGCGGCCCCGAGGGCGCCGGATCCGCAGCACAGGTCGACGACCGTCCGCGCCGCGGGCACCAGGGCGAGGGCGCGCGCGACGAGGAACTCGGTGCGCCGGCGGGGCACGAAGACGCCGGGGGCGAGGTCGATCCGGAGCCCGCGGAACTCGGCCCAGCCGACGACGTGTTCCAGGGGTTCGCCGGCCGCGCGCCGGGCCACCAGGGTGGCCAGCCGGTCGGGCGAGGCACAGGCGCGGACCAGGAGGGCGGCCTCCTCCTCGGCGAAGACGCAGCCCGCGGCGCGCAGCGCGGCGACCACCTCGGCCGGGGGTTCCGCGGGCACGGGCGGCGGTACGGAGGGGGGTTCGGCGGGCGGTGTCCGGGAAGTCGTCATGGCCCTCGGTGTCGGTGGCGGCGGCGCGGGTCGGACGGCCGGGTCCCTGCCCGGGCGCGGCCACCCTACCGACGGTCCCGCGGCCGGGCACGCGGAACGGCGGGCGGGCCGGGCGGGCGTGGGCCGGGAGTGGGCCCGGGGGAGTGGGCGGCATTCGTTCGCATCCCACGGGTTTATGGTTGTATTCTACAACCAGAACGTGAGGAGGTTCCCCGTGGACGCAGCCGCCGACCGGGCGATCGAGACGATCCAGCGTGAGATGACGTCGTTCGCGCGCCGGGCACGCGCGCTGGCCGGACGGCTCCATCCGGAGCTGTCCCTGGTCTCGTACACGCTCCTGGGACACCTGGAGGATAGCGGCGGCTGCCGGGCCACCGACCTGGCGGAATACTACGCGCTCGACAAGTCCACCGTGAGCCGGCAGGTGGCGGTGCTGGAGCGTGAGGGGCTGATGGAGCGCCGGCAGGACACCGCCGACCAGCGGGTGCAGGTGCTGCAGCTGACCGACGCCGGGCGGCGGATCCTCGCCCGTGTCACCGACCGGCGCCGCGCGGCCCTGCGGGAGCGGCTGACGGGCTGGAGCGAGGAGGACCTGGCACGGTTCGCCTCCTACCTGGAGCGTTACAACGCCGGGTCGCCCGGGCCGACGGCGCCGGAGGACTGACCGGCCGTCACGGCCGGGTGGCGACGACGAGGCGGCAGCGCGGACTGCCGTCGTCGCGGCGGCCGAACTCGGGCATGGCGTAGGTCTCCACCGCGAACCCCGCGCGGTCGAGGGCGTCGCGGAGCACACCGAAGGTGAGGGCCCGGTAGTACATCACGAACCGCGGGCGCCACACGGCGTTGCGGATCCGCATCGCGGTGTCGAAGGCCAGCAGTTCCAGGGCCTGCCGGGAGCCCGGGCGGGGCGGCCCGGGGAGCGGGAAGGCGAGACGGCCGCCGGGGCGGAGCACCGCGTGGGCCTGCCCGAAGAGGGCGGGCAGGTCGCGGGGCAGGAAGTGACCCAGCGCCCCGAAGGTGACGAGCAGGTCGAACGAGCCCGGGGCGAAGGGGAGGCGGCGCGCGTCCGCGCGGACCAGGCGTGCCCACGGTGCCGCGCCACCGGCCCGCTCGAGCATGCCGGCGCTGACGTCCACGCCGGTGACGCTCCCCCGGCACAGGCCGGCCAGCACGTCCAGTCCCGCGCCGGTGCCGCAGCACAGGTCGAGGCCGTCCTGGAACGGGCCGAGCGGAGCCAGTCCGTCACGGGTCGCCCGCAGGAAGCGGTCCGAGGTGCGGAACGGCGTGCTGTCGAAGGAGGGGGCGAGCAGGTCGTAGCCGCGCTCGACGGACGACAGCGCCTGCACGGCGAGTTCGCCGAGGGTGGGGCCCTGCGGTCCGTAGATCTGCCGACCGAACATCCTCGGAGCATAGCCGCGGCGGTACGGCATCCGGGTGCCGCTCGGGCGGATCCGGCCGTGGCGCGCGGCGCGTCGCCGTGCCCCATTCCTACCGTTCTCATATGAAAATCACACTAATGTCACGAGGTTCCGGCCGGGCGGTCCGCCTGGCCGTCGCCGGATGCGCCCTCCTCGCGGTGGGGGCGGCGGGGACGCCCGCGCCGTCGGCCGCGCCGCCGGATCCGCTGCGGGCCTCGGGCACCCAGGTGCGGCTCGTGGACGGCACGCCGAAGGTGCCGGAGGTGTCCGCGCTGTCCTGGGTGGTGGCGGACGCCCGCAGCGGCGACGTGCTGGCCGCGCACGAGGCGCACCGCGAACTCCCCCCGGCCAGCACCCTGAAGGCACTGTTCGCGCTCGCCCTCCTCCCCCAGGTGCCGGCGGGCCGCCACCGGGCGACCGACGCGGAGCTGGCCGGTGTCGGCGAGGGCAGCAGCCTGGTCGGCGTCGAGGCCGGCCGCGACTACACGGTGGACGACCTGTGGCGGGGGGTCTTCCTGAGCTCCGGCAACGACGCCGTGCACGTCCTGTCGGCCATGGCCGGCGGCAAGCGGGCGGCGGTGGCCCGCATGCAGGCCACCGCGGAGAGGCTGGGCGCCCGGGACACCCGTGTGGTCTCGCCCGACGGGTACGACGCGCCGGGCCAGGTGTCGTCCGCCTTCGACCTGGCGGTGTTCGGGCGGGAGGGGCTGCGCGACCCCCGGTTCGCCGAGTACTGCCGGACGGCGATGGCGGACTTCCCGGGCCGTGAGGGGGCCTACGGCATCCGCAACACCAACCGGCTGCTGACCGGGGCGGAGGGCGTCGAGCCCTATCCCGGGGCGATCGGTGTGAAGAACGGGTACACGAGCAAGGCGGGCAACACGCTGATCGCGGCGGCGGAGCGGGGCGGGCGGACCTTGGTGGTGACGGTGCTGAACCCGCAGGACGGCAGCTCGGGCGCCGTCTACGAGGAGGCGCGGTCGCTGCTGGACTGGGGGTTCCGGGCGGCGGGCCGGGTCCGCCCCGTCGGATCGCTGGAACCGCCCGTCGCGGCGGGCGCCCCGGCCTCGCCCCGGCCCGGCCCCTCCGCGGAGCCCGCGGCGGCCGCGCAGGTGGCCGCCTCCCAGCGGGACGACGGCCCGGGGTGGTGGACGGTGGCCCTGGCCGCCTGCGCGGCGGCGCTCACGGCGGGCGCGACGGCCGCCGGCGCGCGCCGCGGCTGGTGGCGGCGCGGCTGGTGGCGGCGCGGGGCGCAGTGAGCCGGGCCGGGGCGTCCGCGCCCGGGTTCAGAAGGTGACCCGTGCGTCGGCGAGGGCCGCGGCGGTCTCCTCGTCACCTTCGATGCGGATGGCGCCGCGGGCGGGCCGGCCGGAGAGGTGCCGTGCGTACGCGACCGCGTCCGCCCGCAGGACGACCGCCGGCGGGCCGCCGCCGTCGCCGATCCGGTAGCGGCCGCCGAGCGGTCCGGAGAGCTCCAGCAGACAGGGCGGCCCTTTCCAGCCGAGGGCCAGGTCCAGCAGGACCTGGTCCAGGATCTCCTGGTCGTGGTGGTCGAACACCAGCTCCGCGCCGGTGGCGTCGGCGATGTCGATCCGGTGCATCCACGGGTCGCGGGCGACCAGCACCGTGTTGAGGTACTCCATCGAGTCCTCGGGCAGGTACCGGCCCTCCGGGAAAACCAGGCTGGTGCGCATCCTGCGGCGCAGCGGGGCGGGCATGCGGGCCAGGGCGTGCACGCCCTTGGGTCCGTAGGCGGCCAGCTCGTCGACCAGCCGGTCCGGGGGCTCGCCCTCGCGGTCCTCGATCTGGCCCGCGTTGTGGCCGTCCAGCGCGCCGAGTTCCGGGTGCGCGCTGCGCGCCCGCCGCACGCGCGTGAGCATCAGCCAGGGCTTCAGCAGTTCCTCGAACTGGCCGACCTCGTGGGCGGCTACGTCCCGGACGCTCCAGCCGGTGCAGGCGGTGGGCCGTGACCACGCGTCGGCGGGCAGTGAGCCCAGGATGCCGAGCGAGGCCCGCACCTCGGCCTCGTTCACCGTGCGGGCGCGGGCCGCCGAGGTCCTGGGGATGTTCCGGGCGGAGACAGTGGGCGTGATCATGCCGCACCTCCTCGACCTCTCCGTCTCCACGGTACTGCGGCGGGACCGGGCGGCTGCGGCGGGATCGGACGCCCGGACGGTCCGGTGCGCTCAGCCCCAGGCCGCTCAGCCCCAGGCCGCGCCGCCCAGCGCGACACCCGCGTACATCGCGCCGAGGCCCGCGGTGAGCGTCCCCAGCACGTTGAGCACGGCGAGGAGGGGGGAGCCGTCCTCGGCGAGGCGCAGGGTCTCCCAGGAGAACGTCGAGTACGTCGTCAGCGCCCCGCACAACCCGGTGCCGAGCAGCAGTCCCAGCCGCTCCCCCGCCGCCCCGGCCGCCACCGCGCCGGTCAGCAGCCCGAGGGCGAGGGAACCGCCGACGTTGACGACCAAGGTGCCCCACGGGAAGACGGCGCCGGGCCGCAGCCGCAGCCGCACGAGGCGGTCGGTGAGGAAGCGCAACGGGGCGCCCACCAGGGCGCCGGCGATCACCAGCAGCCAATTCACGTACGCCTCCTCGCGAACGGCGGCCGCCTGGACAGGGCGCGGCGGCCGGCCACCGCGCCGAGGAGGACGGCGGCCATCGCCGCCGCCAGCGTCCCGCCGAGGTAGAGGAGGGCGAGCGGCCGTTCCCCCGCCTCGTCCAGCCGGTGCGCGTCCAGCGCGTAGGCGGAGAAGGTGGTGAAGCCGCCCAGCACGCCGGTGCCGAGGAAGGGGCGCAGCAGCGGATGCGGCGTGCGGGGTCCTTCGGTGGCCAGGACGGTGACGGCGCCCATCAGGGCACAGCCGACGACGTTCACCCAGAACACCGCCCACGGGAAGGCGTCCGCGGCGGCCGGCCAGCGCAGGGTGGCGGCGTAACGGGCGCTCGCGCCGATCGCGCCGCCCAGGGCGATCACGGCGATCACGGTGATCACGGGCGGGTCCGGGGCGGGTCCGTGCGGGGCGGGTCCGTGCGGTGCGGGTCCGTGCGGTGCGGGGGTGTCGCTCATGTCGGTTGGCCAGCCTAGCCGTGTGAGCAGGGCGGACGGGAAAGAGGGGCCGGTCGGCCCTACGCCCCGCGTGCCGGTGCTGACAAGGTGATCCATCCACCCTGCAAGCACCGCAAGAACCGCACGCCCGGAGCCCAGGAGCACACATCATGCCCCGTACCGTCACCGTCGGTGTGGACGGCTCGCCGGAGAGTCTGGCGGCCGCCGACTGGGCCGCGCGGGAGGCCGAGTTGTGGAGCCGGCCGGTGCGGCTGGTGCACGCCGGGTCGTGGCAGCCGTTCGGTGCGACGGCCGGTGGGGACGGGACGCGGGCCGCCGATCCGGAGGCCGAGGCGGCGCGGCGGCGGTGGACGCAGCAGGTGCTGCGCGAGACGGCGGAACGGCTGACCACGCACCGTCCGGGGCTGCGGGTGAGCTTCGAGCAGGTGCGCGAGGTCCCGGCTCCGGCCCTGCTGGAGGCGGCGTCGCACGGGTGCCCGTTGGTGCTGGGGTCGCGGACCGTGGCGAGCGCGGACGGATACGAGGACGTCTGGACGGTGGGCCCGGTGGCGCTGAGCGTGGTGGCCCAGGCCCGTGGCCCGGTGGTGCTGGTGCGGGCCGGGACGTCGCCGGAGGACGAGCGGGCCGACGGAGCGGTGGGACCGTCGTGGGCCGGGGCCTGGCACCGGGACGTGGTGCTGGGGCTGGACCCGGCGCGGGCCGCGGCGGGGGCGGTGGCGTTCGCCTTCGGCGAGGCGGCGCGGCGCCGCGCCCGGCTGAAGGTGGTGCACGCCTGGCGGCGGCCCCCGGGGGTGGACCCGGAGCAGGACCGGGTGCTCGACGAGGAGGCTCGGCAGGCGCTGCGGGAGGTGCTGGCGCCGTGGCGGGAACGTCACCCGGCGGTGCGGGTCACCGCGCGGACGGGCTTCGGCGCGGTCGCGGCCCGGCTGGTCGACGAGGCGGCGGAGGCGGCCCTGCTGGTCGTCGGCCGTGGCGGTGCGGACGGCCGGATCGGCGGCGTCACGCGGACGGTGCTGCGGCACTGCGCGGTGCCGGTGGCGGTCGTCCCCCGCTGACGGCGGCTCCTGGAAGGCTGATGCGGGCGTCCCGTCAGGCTGACGCGGGCCTGCCGTGAGGCTGACGCGGGCGTGCGGCGGGCGCCCTGTGAGACCGATGGGAGACCGACGGAAGACCGACGGCGGCTGCCCGGGAGGGCGTACGCCGGATGCGGGGGGCGCCGCGGGCGGCGAGCATGGGGCCATGGCGGCGCACCTGAGGACCTTGGTCTACCCGGTCGGCGACCTCGACGGCGCCCGGGCGCTGTTCCAGGCCCTGCTCGGCGTCGAACCGCACGTCGACGAGGCGCACTGGGCCGGCTTCCGCACGGCGGACGGCCAGGAGCTGGGCCTGGACCCGCACGGTCACGACGCCGGGCTGACCGGTCCGGTCCCCTACTGGCACGTCGACGACCTGCGGGCCACCCTGGCCGCGCTGCTGGCCGCCGGGGCGGAGGCGGTGCAGGACGTCCGCGACGTCGGCGGCGGCAAGCTGGTGGCCGCCGTCCGGGACCGGGACGGCAACCCCGTGGGCCTGGTCCAGGACCCGCCCGGGGCGGAGCCGGGGACCGCCTGACAGCCTGTCGGAAACGGCGCTTCCGGGGTCTCCCCCGCCGGACGGCACCGTCCTACGATGGGCTCCATGGCAGCGGACACGGCCGGTGCGCGGCTGGAGCAACGGTGGCGCGGCATCCTCGCGGTCCATTCCCGTACGGTCTGCGAGATCGACCGCGTGCTGCATCCGTACGGCCTGTGCGCCAGCGACTTCGAGGTGCTGGAGGTCCTGGTCTCCGGAGCACCGGACGGACCGGGCGTCCCCTGCCGCGTGCAGGACATCGCCGAGCGGGTCCACCTCAGTCAGAGCGCCCTCTCCCGCCTGCTGGGACGGCTCGAGCGCGAGGGGCTGCTGGAGCGCACGGTGTGCCGCGAGGACCGGCGCGGGGTGTGGGTCTCCCCGACCGCGCGGGGCCGGGAGCTGTACGCCCTGGTGCGCCCGCTGCAGCGTGAGGTGCTCTCCAGGACCCTGACCGACTGAGCCCTCCCCCGGCGGAGGCATCCGGGAGAGGTGGCGCGGCAGGTCCGGGGTCCCACACGCACAGATTGTCAACAATTTCGTCAGCGGTTACTGTGTGGGCGCGTGAGGCACCCGGAGAGGACTCGGATGATCATCGATTGCCATGGGCACTACACCACCGCGCCGCCCGCCCTGGAGGCGTGGCGCAGGCGTCAGATCGCCGCGGCCGGCGACCCCTCGGCCGCGCCCTCGCCCGACGAGCTGCGGATCGGGGACGACGACCTGCGCGCCACCGTGGAACCGGCCCAGCTGCGGATGATGGACGAGCGGGGCATCGACCTCACCGTCTTCTCGCCCCGTGCCTCGTTCATGGCGCACCACATGGGCGACTTCGCGGTCTCCGCCGCGTGGGCGTCGGTCTGCAACGACCTGGTGCACCGCGTCGCCGGCCTGTACCCGGACCGTTTCGCGCCCGCCGCCATGCTCCCGCAGTCGCCGGGCGTCGACCCCGCCACCTGCGTGCCCGAACTGGTGCGCGCGGTCGAGGAGTTGGGCGCGGTAGCGATCAACCTCAACCCGGACCCCTCGGGCGGGTACTGGAGCGCGCCGCCGCTGACGGACCGGTCCTGGTACCCGATCTACGAGAAGATGGCCGAGTACGACATCCCCGCGATGATCCACGTCTCGACCAGCGTCAACCCCGCCTTCCACACCACCGGCGCGCACTACCTCAACGCCGACACCACCGCGTTCATGCAGTTGGTGGAGGGCGACCTGTTCCGGGACTTCCCGACGCTGCGGCTGGTCATCCCGCACGGCGGCGGCGCGGTGCCCTACCACTGGGGCCGCTTCCGCGGGCTCGCCATGGCGCTGGGCAGGCCGGAGCTCGAGGAACACGTCCTGGACAACGTGTACTTCGACACCTGCGTCTACCACCAGCCGGGATCGGACCTGCTGTACGAGGTCATCCCCGCGAAGAACATCCTGTTCGCCTCGGAGATGATCGGCGCGGTCCGCGACGTCGACCCGTGCACCGGCCACCACTTCGACGACACCCGCCGCTACGCCGAGGCCGCGAAGTTGTCCGCCGAGGACCTGGCCGCCGTCCAGGAGCACAACGCGCGCCGCGTGTACCCGCGGCTGGACGCCCTGCTGAAGCGCCAGGGGCGCTGACCCCCGCCCGCACCGTCCCCACCCGGACCGTCTCGCCCGGACCGTCCCCGCTGATCGTCCCCGCCCGGACCGTCTCGCCCGGACACGTCTTGAGAGGAACCACGTCATGTACGAACTCGGAGTCGTCCACCGCTCCGTGCCCCGCCCGGCGGCCGAGGAGGTCGAGGCCCTCGCCCCGTACGGGGTGGCCACCGTCCACGAGGCGATGGGCCGCACCGGTCTGATGCGGCCCTACCTGCGCCCCGTCTACCCGGGAGCCCGGCTGGTCGGCCCCGCCGTCACCGTGCTGCTGCAGCCCGGCGACAACTGGATGCTGCACGTGGCGATCGAGCAGGTCCGGCCCGGCGACGTGCTGGTGGCGGCCTGCACCACCGAGTGCGAGGATGGGTTCTTCGGCGAGCTCCTGGCCACCTCGGCGCGTGCCCGCGGGTGCGCGGGACTGGTGATCGACGGCGGCTGCCGCGACGTGGCCGACCTGGAGAAGATGGACTTCCCCGTCTTCAGCCGCGCGGTCAACGCCAAGGGCACGGTCAAGGCCACCCTGGGCTCCGTCAACGTGCCGGTGATCTGCGGCAACGCGCAGGTGCGTCCGGGCGACGTGGTGGTGGCCGACGCCGACGGCGTGGTCGTGGTGCCGGCCGACCGGGTGGCGAGCACCGCCGAGGCGGCCCGCCGCCGCGAGGAGAACGAGCAGCTCAAGCGGGAGCGGCTGGCCGCCGGCGAACTGGGCCTCGACATGTACGGCATGCGCGGCCCCCTGGAGACCGCGGGCCTCCGCTACGTCGACTGAGCGTCCCCGGAGGAACGGCGCGGAGCGGAGGTCCTGCCGACCGGACGGTGTTTCGTCGTCGTCGAACAGCTGTCGGTCGACTCGCCCCCTGCCGGGTGAAGATCCACTGCCCGCGACCGGGCTCCCGCCAGAATTCCCGGCATGATCAACAGCTCCGTGCGGCGGCGAGCCGCATCCCTCGTGCTCGGTCTGGCCGCCGTCTTCACCACCTCGGCGGCCGCCCCCGCCACCCCCGCCGCACCCGCACCCGCCGTGGCCGCGGCGGCGCCCACCTGTCCGCAGTTCGAGGACAAGCTGCACGCCGCCGCGGACCGTCGTGTCGACCTCGGGCGCATCACTCCCACCCCGGCGTGGCGCACCACCTGCGGCACTCTCTACCGCAGTGACAGCCGTGGCCCCGACACGGTCTTCCCGGCCGGCTTCCTGCCCAAGGACGTGGCCGGCGGGCAGTACGACATCGAGCAGTACGTCCTGGTCAACCAGCCCTCCCCGTACGTCTCGACGACCTACGACCACGACCTGTACAAGACCTGGTACAAGTCCGGCTGGAACTACTACATCGACGCCCCCGGCGGTATCGACGTCAACAGGACCATCGGCGACACCCACCGGTGGGCCGACCAGGTCGAGGTCGCCTTCCCCGGCGGGATCGCGCGGGAGTACATCATCGGGGTCTGCCCGGTCGACAAGGTGAACAAGGTCGAGATCATGCAGGACTGCCGGAGCAACCCGTACTACAAGCCCTGGCACTGACACTGACGCCCGCAAGTACTGAGCGAGGCGCCGCCACGCCCCCGACGGCGTGGCGGCGCCTCGCGGCGTGACTGCGGGCCCGGGGCTCCCCGGTCCGCGGAGAACCTCGGCGGGCCCTTCACGGCCTCCGCTGGAGTGGCCCGCGGAAACGCCAGGATTCGCCACCCCCGCACGTCGCCTGCCTGCGGCGCTTGCTTGCGCCACCCTTTTTCGCCACCCCCAGCCATGATCATTCGCCGGGCACATATGCGACAAAGCTCGCACCCCGACATGCGGGTGCTTGCCGAAGCATCGAGGTTGGGGTTACCTGCGTAGTCCGGAGGCCGGGATCACGTCCTGGCACTTCGCGGCCGTCCCGAAACACACAGGGCCTGGCCTCGGGCGGCCACCCGAAGCCAGGCCGTTGTGCGGGGCGGGAGTGGGTCCGGCCGACTAACCTTCGGCCGGGCTCACTCGTAAGCGTCACACGACATGCTCGACGCATCCCGCGATGGCAGTGATCGCCGTCAGAAGCAGCACCGCGGCTTGCCCCCAGTCCATCCACTGGTGGCGCCCGCGACGTCTACTCCCTCTCGATCGTCCCATCCCGTCCGACTCCTCTCTCGATCTCCCAACTGGGTTGGGACCCTGCCCGGTTGGCAGGGAGTTCAGGAGAGATCCGTCGGACAGTCGCAACATACCTGCAGCGGGAGACCTGATTCACCGGCGTTCGAGTTTCGCCGGTATTCGCCACCCCCTGCCGAGAATCGCCATACCCTCTCGCCACCCCGCCTCACGGCCCTGCCCGCGCCGCTCGGCCCTCGACGCCGGCCGCCGAGCGCGGGCGCCCACCGGTTCGGACTCCGGGCTGCCGCGCCGGCAGAGGTACATGTGGCCCCTGTCTGCACGCGCTGTTGTTAGCGCTAACAACTGACAGACTCAACCCCTGCGAAGCGGGTGTTACGCCTTCGTTGTCTTGACGCGGAGGCGTGGAGCACCCAGTCAACCGACGAAGCCACTAAATCTCCACCAATTCAGCTGATCGCGCGAGCCGAAACGGCAAATCTTTCCAGCTCATGACACTTGCGTACCGGATTTGTTAGCGCTCACACTAGGGAAGGTCTCCCTCGTCCGATCGGCCCGTGTGGAACGTGCCCTGACGTTCCCGGCGACCCTCTTCCCGCCTGGCCGCACCGTCGCACATGCTTTGCCGCAGACCCCGCCCGCTCACAGCAAGGATGCTGACCATGCGCAACCGCAGAGCCGCGCTCGCCTCCCTCGCCACCGCCGCCTCTCTCGCCCTCACTCTCTCTTCCTGCGGCCAGAACAGCGAGGGGGGCAGCGAGGAAGGCAAGGGCAGCAGCGAGGGCGCCACCATCGGCATCTCGATGCCCACGAAGTCCTCGGAGCGGTGGATCGCCGATGGCGACAACGTGGTGAACAACCTGAAGGCGAAGGGTTATGAGGCCAAGCTCGTCTTCGGCGAGGACAAGCCGGACCAGCAGGTCTCCCAGATCGAGAACATGATCGCGCAGGGCGTGGACGCTCTGATCGTGGCCGCGATCGACAACAAGTCGCTGAACAACGTACTGCAGCAGGCCAAGGACGCCGATATCCCGGTCATCTCGTACGACCGTCTGATCCTCGGCACCGAGGGCGTGGACTACTACGCGTCGTTCGACAACGAGAAGGTCGGCGAGCTGCAGGGCACGTACATCGTCGAACAGCTCGGCTTGAAGGACGGCAGCGAGAAGGGGCCGTTCAACCTCGAGCTGTTCGCCGGCTCCAACGACGACAACAACACGCGCTACTTCTTCCAGGGCGCGATGAAGGTCCTGCAGCCCTACATCGACAAGAAGCAGCTCGTCGTCCGCTCCGGCCAGACCGAACTGACCCAGGTCACCACCCTGCGCTGGGACGGCGCCACGGCGCAGCGCCGGATGGACGACATCCTCACCAAGTCGTACAAGTCCGAGAAGGTCGACGCGGTGCTTTCGCCGTACGACGGCATCTCCATCGGCATCCTCTCGGCGCTGAAGTCGGACAACTACGGCTCCAAGGCGAAGCCCCTGCCGATCGTCACCGGCCAGGACGCCGAGATCGCCTCGGTCAAGTCGATCATCGCGGACGAGCAGGCGATGACCGTCTACAAGGACACCCGCGAGCTGGCCAAGGTGGCCTCCAACATGGTCGATGCCCTCCTCAACGGCAAGAAGCCCGAGGTCAACGACGAGGAGACCTACGACAACGGTTCGAAGGTCGTCCCGGCGTACCTGCTCGAGCCGGTCAGCGTGGACAAGGAGAACTACCAGAAGGTCGTCGTCGACTCGGGCTACATCAAGGCGAGCGACCTCAAGTAATCTCCGCGCCCTACTGATTGGAAGGCACGACCATGGCGGGACCCGTCCTGGAAATGCGCTCGATCGTCAAGACCTTCCCCGGCGTCAAGGCGTTGTCGGACGTCACCTTGACCGTCCGCCAGGGCGAGGTCCACGCCATCTGCGGGGAGAACGGCGCCGGCAAGTCGACCCTGATGAAGGTCCTCTCCGGCGTCCACCCGCACGGCAGTTACGAGGGCGAGATCCTCTTCGAGGGCGAGCCCTGCCGTTTCAGGAGCATCCGGGCGAGCGAGCAGCGCGGCATCGTCATCATCCACCAGGAGCTCGCGCTGGTGCCGTACCTCTCCCTCGCGGAGAACATCTTCCTCGGCAACGAGCATGCCCGGCGCGGCTTCATCAACTGGAACGAGACGCTGCGGCACGCGACCCGGCTGCTGCGCCGGGTGGGGCTCGACGACCACCCGGAGACCCGCGTCGCCGACATCGGCGTGGGCAAGCAGCAGTTGGTCGAGATCGCCAAAGCCCTGTCCAAGAAGGTGAAGCTGCTCATCCTGGACGAGCCGACCGCAGCGCTCAACGACGAGGACAGCGGCAAACTCCTGGATCTCATACTGGAGTTGAAGAAGCAGGGCATCGCCTCGATCATCATCTCCCACAAGCTGAACGAGATCCGCAGGGTCGCCGACTCGGTGACGATCCTGCGCGACGGGCGGTCGATCGAGACGCTCGACGTGAAGGTCGCGGAGACCACCGAGGACCGGATCATCAGCGGGATGGTCGGCCGCGACCTCGACCACCGCTTCCCCGAGCGCACCCCGCACCGCCCGGAGGAGGGAACGGCACCGGCCCTGGAGATCCGCAACTGGACCGTGCACCACCCCATCGACCGGACCCGCAAGGTGGTCGACGACGTGTCGATCCACGTCCAGCGCGGGGAGATCGTCGGGATCGCGGGTCTGATGGGCGCCGGCCGCACCGAACTGGCGATGAACGTGTTCGGCCGGACCTACGGCCGCTACGCGGGCGGCACGGTCCTCAAGGACGGCCGTGAGATCCGGACCCGGCACGTCGCGGACGCCGTCGCGCACGGGATCGCGTACGTCACCGAGGACCGCAAGCACTACGGCCTCAACCTGATCGACACCATCAACCGCAACATCTCGCTGACCGCGCTGGACAAGGTCGCCAGGCGGGGCGTGGTCGACGAGCACGAGGAGCGGAAGGTCTCCGAGGGCTTCCGCAGATCCATGAACATCAAGGCGCCGACCGTCTTCGAACCGGTCGGCAAGCTGTCCGGCGGAAACCAGCAGAAGGTCGTCCTCAGCAAGTGGATCTTCGCCGGTCCCGAGGTGCTGATCCTGGACGAGCCGACGCGCGGCATCGACGTCGGCGCCAAGTACGAGATCTACACGGTCATCGACCAGCTGGCGGCCGAGGGCAAGGCGGTCGTCTTCATCTCCTCCGAACTGCCGGAGCTGCTCGGCATGTGCGACCGCATCTACACGATGGCGGCCGGCCGGCTGACCGGTGAGTTCTCGCGGGCCGAGGCCTCACAGGAAGGGCTGATGCGTCGGATGACGAAGGACGAGAAGGACGAAGAGGTAACGCGATGAGCACCCATCCGACCGCCACGACATCGGCTCCGGCGCCGTCCGGCAAGGGCGGCCCGGCCTCGGGCGGCGGCCTGCTGCAGCTGATGCGGGACGGCCTGCGCCGGAACATGCGTCAGTACGGCATGCTGATCGCCCTCGGTCTGATCGTGGCACTGTTCGCCTGGCTGACCGACGGCGACCTGCTGCTGCCGCGCAACGTCTCCAACCTGGTGCTGCAGAACAGCTACATCCTGGTCCTCGCCGTCGGCATGATGCTGGTGATCGTCGCGGGCCACATCGACCTCTCGGTCGGTTCACTGACGGCGTTCGTCGGCGCCTTCGCCGCGGTGCTCACCGTGCAGCAGGACATCTCCTGGCCCGTCGCCGTGGTGCTGTGTCTGCTGGTCGGCGCGGTGGCCGGCGCGGTGCAGGGCTTCTTCATCGCCTACGGTGGCATACCGTCGTTCATCGTCACCCTGGCCGGCATGCTGATCTTCCGCGGCCTGACCGAGATCCTGCTGGCGGGCCAGACCCTCGGCCCCTTCCCCGAGGGCATGCAGAAGCTCGGCAACGGCTTCATGCCCGAGGTGGGCCCGGAGAGCAACTACCACAACATCACCCTGCTGCTGGGCATCGCCCTGATCGTCTTCGTGGTCCTGCAGGAGGTCCGGGACCGGGGCCGGCAGAAGGAGTTCGCCCTCGAGGTGCTGCCGCGCAACGTCTTCCTGCTCAAGCTCGTCGCGATGGCTGCCGCGATCCTCGTCGTGACTCTGCTGCTCGCCAGCTACAAGGGCGCGCCGATCGTGCTGCTGATCCTCGGGGTGCTGGTGGTCGGCTACGGCTACGTCATGCGCAACACGGTCTTCGGCCGTCACATCTACGCCATCGGCGGCAACCTGCCGGCGGCGAAGCTGTCCGGCGTGAAGGACAAGAAGGTCACCTTCCTGGTCTTCGTGAACATGGGAGTGCTCGCGGCCCTGGCGGGCATGGCGATCGCCGCCCGTCTCAACGCGGCCTCGCCGAAGGCGGGCCTGAACTACGAACTCGAGGCGATCGCCTCGGCGTTCATCGGCGGCGCGTCCATGAGCGGCGGAGTGGGAACCGTCCTCGGTGCGATCATCGGCGGCCTCGTCCTCGGCGTGCTGAACAACGGCATGAACCTCCTCGACGTCGGGACCGACTGGCAGCAGGTCATCAAGGGCCTCGCCCTGCTGGCTGCGGTCGGCTTCGACGTGTGGAACAAGCGCAGGGTCGGCTCTTAGACCGTGTCGTACGTGGTGGAGCGGGCGGGCAGCCCTCCGTCACGGCGGTGCCCCGTGCCCTTGCGGCAAAGCCCCCTCGCGGTGGGCGCTCAGCCCTCGACGCCGGTCGCCGAGTGCGGGGCGCCCACCGGTTTGGACTCCGGGCTGCCGCGCTGGCGGAGGTAGACGGAGAGCACCGCCATCGAGGCCACCGCGAGCAGTTCGGACTGCCAGTTCTGCACCGTGCGGTCCCAGAAGTCGGCGGAGGTGACGTAGCCGGCCCAGGTGACCGGCGTCTCCAGGGACCGCAGGCGTTCCTCGTTGCAGGCGGCCCGGCCTGTCACGGACTGGGCCGGCCAGGAGAGCAGGAAGATCCCGCCCATCACCAGTCCCAGCGAACGGGAGAACACCAGCCCTCGACAGCCCGGGGCGGACGCCCAGCGCGGTGACTCCTCCGTGGCGTGGGCGCCGACGCGCTGCTCCCGGTCGGACTCCGTGCCCGCCCGGCCGATCTCCTTGGGTTTGATCAGAGAGGGTGCACGGCCCGGCGCTTGATCACCAGGGTCGGGTTGCGCAGGATGATCTTCATGTCGTGGGCGTAGGTGAAGGCAGCCTTCAGAACCACGTAGTGGCGGGCCAGCTCTGCGGCTTCCTGGGCGGCCCGCCAATCGGCGATGTACGGGTCATCTCATGTGCCGGGTGGGCTGCTGCAGTGGCGGGGTTTGTTGAGCGGCTGGTGCCGGATGAGCTGTGGGAGCTCTTCCAGCGGGTGGTGCCGTAGGCGCCGTCGCGACCGCAGGGTGGCGGCCGGCGTCGCCACGGCGACCTCGGGCTGCACGTGGCAGCAGCTGCCGGCGGCTTCGTTCGGCCCGTCCGGCGCGACGGCCCGCCACAGGTGCGGCGGCTGGACGAAGGTGGGGTGTGGGCCAAGCTCCACCGCCTGGTCCTCGGTGAGCTCGGTGCTCGCGGTGACCTGGACTGGTCGCGGTGCAGCGATCGACTCGGTCGAGATGCGGGCCCTGCGGAGAGGGGGACCTGACAGTGTCCGAATCCTGTCGACCGGGGCAATACGGTTCGAAGATCCACCTGATCACCGAGCGGTCAGGCCTGCCCTGTCCTTCGGATTCTCCGGCACGAACGTCCACGACAGCCAGGCGCCGATGCCGCTCGTGGAGGGCATGACCCCGATCAGGTCCCGCCGCGGCCCTCGTCGGCGAAGGCCCGGCAAGCTCCATGCCGACAAGGGCGACGACAACCGCCACTTGCGGCAATGGCTCTCGCAGAGAGCATCCAGCACCGCATCGCCCGCAAGGGCGTCGAGACCGCACAGCGGCTGGGCAGACACCGCTGGACCGTCGAACGCACCATGGCGTGGCTCGCCGGCTGCCGCCGACTCGCCGCATGAGATGACCTGTACGACCGCCACCGAGCCCGGGGGCAGAACCCGCGCCCAAGCCCTCCTCCGCCTGGTCCGCCACCACATCAGCGTCCTGGGCGCCGTGCTCCGCGACGGAACCGACCACGAGCCGAGAAGCCCCCGCACAGCTTGACGAAGGACGTGGAGGCCCCGCGTATCCTGTCGATCATGTGGGCAAGGGCTGCGGCATGATCGACGGGCTTGAGCGGGCGGTGCGGATCCTGGATCTCTTCTCCTCGGACGCTCCCGAGCGGACAGTCAGCGAGGTGTGCCGCGCGCTCGACCTCCCCAAGACGACGACCTGGGACCACATGCAGTCCATGGTCGCGCTCGGCCTGCTGCGCCGCACGGGACGTGGCCGCTACCGGCTCGGCTGGCGCGCCTTCCAGCTCGGCCTGCGCGCGCGGATGACCTCGGAGATCTCCGAGCCGGCCTGGGTGGAGATGCGGGCCCTGGTCGCCGCTCACCACCAGACCGTGCAGCTGTCGTCACGTCATCACACCGAGGTCGTCTACCTGGAGAAGCTCGCGCCCCACGACGGGGTGCGGGTCAACGCGACCCGTGTCGGCGAACGCCTGCCGGCGCACTGCACGGCACCCGGCAAGATGCTGCTGTCCTACCTCTCCCCCCGCGAACTGCGCGACATCTACGGCCACGACGCGCTGACCCCTCTCACCGATCGTTCCCTCACCACGCTCCCGGCGCTGGAGGCGGAGCTGACCACGGTGCGCGAACACGGGTACGCCCTGGACGCCGAGGAGGCGGTCGAGGGCGTTTGCTGTGTCGCGGCGCCGGTCAGCAATCGGCACGGCGACGTCACGTGGGCGCTGAGCATGAGCTTCGCCGAGCACCGGTTGTCCACGCATGGGGACACGTACGCCCGCGCCGTGGTCGAGGCTGCCCGGCGGCTCTCCGAGCGCGCGCCGTAACCCTGGCGGCTCCTGTTCGGCTGAGCCGAACAGTTCGTTGTCGGTACATGTACGAGGTACTACGGTCCAGGAAACACCGCACCTTCCTGTAAATCTCGAACTCGGTTCGCACCGGCCGCGCGCCATTCACGCATCTCAAAGTTGCGTCGATGTGCTGCACCCCCTCCTGCGCGCCCTTTCGGTTCACAGCAATGGAGTTTCCTCGATGACGAAGGCAAGTAACAAGGCGAGTCGGCGGATCGGAATCGATATCGGTGGCACATTCACCGATCTCTTCGTTGTCGAAGGGAATGGTGAGTCCCGGATCTACAAGTCCCCGACCACCCCGCACGACCCGTCCGTCGGTCTGCTGAACGGCCTGACCAAGGCCGCCGACAGCTTCGGGGAGTCGCTGGAGGACTTCCTCGGCGCGGTGTCCACGATCGTGCACGGCACGACGATCGCCACCAACGCCGTGCTGACGCACCAGGGAGCGAAGACCGGCTTCGTCACGACGCACGGCTTCCGCGACCTGCTGAACATGCGCCGCGGCATCCGCGAGCGACAGAACGACTCCAAGTACGCGCCGCCGCTCCCGCTCGTCCCCCGGGAACTCATCGCCACGGTCCGCGAACGCGTCGACGTGTCCGGCAACGAGATCGTGACGCTCAACGAGGAGGACGTGCGCGCGGCGGCACGGCATTTCCGTGAGCAGGGCGTCGAGGCGGTCGCCGTCTCCTATCTGTGGTCCTTCGTGGACGCCGCTCACGAGCAGCGCACTGCGGAAATACTGCGCGAGGAACTCCCTGGCGTATTCGTCACGATATCCAGCGACGTAGTGCCCCAGATTCGCGCCTACGAAAGGCACAGCACCACGGTGCTGAACGCTTTCGTCGGACCTGCACTGCAGAACTACCTGGCGAACATCGAACGTCAACTGGCGGACCGGGGCTTTTCGGGGACGCTGCTCATCGTGCAGTCCAACGGCGGTGTGATGTCGCCCGAGATCGCCAGCAGGTCAGCGGTCAACGCGCTCATGTCGGGACCGGCGGCGGCACCCGGCGCGGCCCTCCAGTACGCCCGTCGGCACGGTGCCGAGGACGTCATAGCCGTCGACATGGGAGGCACCAGCTTCGATGTCGCCCTGGTGCGCGGTGGGGAGTCACTGCTCACGGGCGACAGCGAGATCGCCGGATACCGGGTGGCCCTTCCCATGCTGGACATCCACACGGTGGGGGCGGGCGGTGGCTCGCTGGTGTGGGTGGACTCGGGAGGCATCCTCCGGGTAGGCCCGCAGAGCGCCACCGCCAACCCGGGCCCCGCCTGCTACGGCCGCGGCGGCGAGAACCCCACCACCACCGACGCCGACCTCCTCATGGGCTACCTGAACCCGGACATGTTCGGGGACGGCGCCTTCACCCTGGACGTCGAGGCGTCACGCAGGGCCGTCGAGGAGAAGGTCGCGAGGCCGCTCGGCCTCTCCGTCGCCGAGGCGGTCGAGGGCATCTACCGCGTGGTGAACGCGACCATGGCCGAGGCCGTCAGTGCCGTGTCGGTCAAGCGCGGCGTCGACCCTCGCGAGTTCACCGTCGTGGTCGCGGGCGGCGCGGGCCCGATCCACGCCGTGCCGATCGCTCAGGAACTCGGCATCAACCGCATCATCGTGCCGCGCGAGTCGTCGGTGTTCTGCGCCGTCGGCACCCTCCTGACCGACCTCAAGCACCTGTACGCGCGCACCTTCGTCTCCGACATCGACACGTTGGACCTCGACCGGGTCGGCAAGCTGTACCGCGAGATGCGGGACGAGGCCGTCGAGACGCTGCGCTCGGAGAACGTCGCGGACGACGCCATCGACCTGGTCTTCAGCGCCGACGTGCGCTACATCGGCCAGTTCACCGAGATCGAGGTCCCCCTGACCTTCGACGGCGAGCTCACCCAGGAGTCGCTGAAGCAGCTGGTGGCCGACTTCGAGGCGAAGCACGAGGCACTCAACGGGTACGCCATGCCGGGCGAGCCCACCGAACTCATCAACGTACGCCTCACCTCGCTCGGCCGCACGGCCAAGCCCGCACTCGCCGACGAACCGTCGGCGGGCACGGACCCGGGCCCGGCCCGCAAGGGCGCCCGTGAGGCGATCTTCTCCGGCCGCACCGTCCTCACCGACGTCTACGACGGCCTCGCCCTGCGCCGCGACAACCGCGTCGTCGGCCCCGCGATCATCGAGCAGCCCACGACCACCGTCGTCCTCGTCGAGGGCTACGTCATGAAGGTCGACGCGCAGGGCAACTACGTCATCGAACCGGCGAACCAGCCGGCCTGAAGGGAATCGAGCAGATGACACAGCAGACGACCACGACGCACCCCACGGCCGATCCCATCCTTGTCGCCGTGATCGGCAGCGCCCTGGACGGCATCACCGGGGAGATGGGGCAGACGATGCTGCGTACCTCGCGGTCGCCCATCTTCGTCGAGGCCCGAGACTTCGCCACCTCCCTCTTCAGCGCCGACTGCCGGTTGCTCGCCCAGACCCACTACATCCCGGTCATCGGCGGGGCGACGCCGTTCGCCCTGCGCGCCATCGCCGAGTCCTTCGGCGACGACGTGCACGACGGCGACATCTTCATCCACAACGACCCGTTCAACGGTGGCTCGCACCTGCCCGACATCACCATCGCCCGGCCGGTCTTCTGGGAGGGCGAACTCGTCTTCTGGGCCACGACCAAGGGGCACAACGCCGATGTCGGCGGTGGCGGCGTCGTCGGGTTCAACCCCGCGGCGCGCGACGTCCAGGAGGAGGGCATCGTGATCCCACCGACCCGCGTCGTCGCGAAGGGCGAACAGCGACGGGACGCCTGGGAGCTGATCCTCTCCAACGTGCGGATGCGCGCCCTGGTGGAGAGTGTGCTGAACTGCCAGATCGGCGCCACCGCCATCGGTGAACGCCGCCTCAAGGGCCTCTTGGCGAAGTACGGTCCCCAGACCATCGGCGCCGCGACCGACGAACTGCTGAGGGCGAGCGCACGCCAGGTTCGCGCCGAGATCGCCGCGATACCCGACGGCGAGTACAGCGCCGACGCGCTGCTCGACAACGACGGCATCGACAGGGACCGCTCCTACCGGGTCGCCCTGACGATCAGGGTCGAGGGCGAGCACCTCACCTTCGACTTCAGCGAGAGCGACGAGCAGGCCAAGGGCTTCATCAACAGCACGATCGCCAACACGGTCTCCTCTGCCCACCTGGCCCTCTTCGGGTGCATCGACCCGGACATCCGCTACAACGACGGTGCGATCGAGCCGATCGACGTGATCGCCCCGGCCGGCTCCCTCACCCATGCGCACGCACCGGCGCCCGTCGCCGCCTGTACCGTCCCGACGTGCGAGGCCATCGCCTCGGCGGTATGGGTGGCCCTCTCCCAGGCCATGCCCAGCCGCGCGCACGCCGGCTGGGCCCGCTGGTGCACGCCCGCCACGATGGGCATGAACCCGCGCACCGGACGCCACTTCGGCGATCTGCACTTCCTGGGCAAGGGCGGCAGCGGGGCCACCGAGGGCTTCGACGGCTGGGACCACCTCTCCCCGTCGAACACGCTGGGCGGACTGCGCGCCCCGGACCCCGAGCTGCACGAACTGGACACCCCGTACCTGCTGGAGGAGCTCGAGTACCTCCCCGACAGCGCGGGTGGCGGTCAGTGGCGCGGCGGTCTCGGCGTGCGCTACCGGTGGCGCGTCCTGGCCGACGACATCGCCTGCGCCACCTACGGCAGCGGCTTCATGCCCGAGACGGCTCCCGTGGGTCTCCTCGGCGGAAGGCCCGGCATCGTCCAGCGCCTGACCCTGACGCGCGCCGGCGCCGAGCCCGTCGCAATGGACTCCAACTCCTTCTACACCCTCGGCAGGGGCGATGTCGTCGAGGTGATCGCGAGCGGAGGCGGCGGGTTCGGAGATCCGCGGCTACGCCCCGCCGAACTGGTGCTGCGCGACGTCCGCGAAGGCGTCGTCTCGATCGACGCGGCCCGCACCGTCTACGGCGTCTCCATCGACACGGACACCCTCGACGTCCGCGAGGACGAGACCCGCGAACTGCGCGCCACCGCCTGACCCACGGACCGACGAAGGAAGACTCATCATGGCCCACATCAGCCTCGCCGTGGCGGCGAGCCACGCCCCCGGCCTGATCGGCATGTTCGACCAGGCGCCCGAAGCGTCACAGCGGATGGTCACCTCCGCCTACGGCTCCCTGGCCCGGCAGATCCGCGAGACCGAACTCGACGTGATCCTCATGGTGGCCAACGACCACATGGCCAACAACCGCATCCGCACGTACCCCGACTTCGTCGTCGGCATGGCACCCGAGCACAGCGGCCCTGCCGAATTCTTCAAGGACTGGTTGGGGTGCGGGGAGTACCGGATACCGGGGCGCCCCGACATCGCGGAGAAGATTCTCAACGGCCTGAACCGCCGCGGCGTTCCGGTGTCGGCGACCCGCGACAACCTCAACTTCGACGACAACATCTCGGTGCCCGTGGTCAGGACCGGCATCGAGGCGAGCGGCGTCCCGATCGTGCCCCTCCTCCAGAACGTCACGGTCCCGCCCTTCCCCGACCAGCACCGCTGCTACGAGATCGGCCGGCAGCTCGCCGACCTCGTCGAGCACGACCTGCCGTCCGATCTGCGCGTCGGGCTCTTCGCCACCGGCGGCATGAGCCACGAGCCCGGCGGTGTACGGGACTTCTGGATCGACGAGGAGTTCGACAACTGGTTCCTCGGTCTGCTCGCCGACGGCGACCACGAGAAGGTCCTGGCCGAAGTCACCCTTGAGCGGCTTGACCAGGCCGGAATCGGCGGCACCGGGGAGCTGCTGAGCTGGATCCTCGTCATGGGCGCGATCGGCGAGCGGCGCTGCGACGTCCTCGGCTACACCGCCTGGGACAAGTGGCGTTGCGGCATCGGTGCCGTCAGCTGGGACATGACGCCGGCGCCGGCCGGGCGCTGAGAAGGGGATCACCATGAGTCTGGAAGGCATCAACCGGGCCCTGGTCTCGCACGACCTGGTGCAGGACCTGAAGTGGAACGCCGACCTCCGCGAGGAGTTCGCCAAGGACGAGGCGGCCGTGCTCGACCGCTACGACCTGACCGGGGCCGAGCGCACCGCCATCGACGAGCGGGACTTCCGCACCCTGTACGACCTGGGGTTCCACCCCTACCTCGGGGCTCAGTTCGCCAGAATCCTGTTCGCCAACAACAAGTCCGGTGCCACCAGCGCCGTCCAGCACCTGCTGGCCTCGATCCGTCGTGAACCGCTGCCGGACGACGCCGAAGCGGGTGGCGCGTGACGCGGGAGAACGCCCCGTCCAAGGCCCGGGGAGGTCGTGTCCACGACCTCCCCGCCGGTCCCGGGACCGTCCGGGTCGGGGCGATCGACCCGGACGCGCCGCCGGTGCTCTCGATCGACTCCGGCGACGAGGTCACCTTGTCGACCTGGGGCCACTGGGGCAACCGCGTGACCCCGCACACGGTCATGGAGGACTTCCCGGCACTCCGGGCGGCCTTCCCCGACGCCTTGGGGCCGCACTCGATCACCGGCCCCATCCAGGTGCGCGGGGCCCGTCCCGGCGACGCCTTGGTGGTGGACGTGCTGGCGCTGACACCCGCGGCCCACGGGTTCAACCTGGTCGTGGCGGAACCCCGGGGCCGGGGCGTCCTGCGGGACCGGTTTCCCAAAGGCACGATCCGCCACTTCGTGCTGGACCGGGCCACGATGACCACCACGCTCGGCGGCAAGGTGCGGGTGCCCCTCAAGCCGTTCCTGGGCATCATGGGCGTCGCCCCGGCCGAGGACGGCCCCCGCAGCACGGTGGAACCCGGCCGTTTCGGCGGCAACATGGACCTCTCCGCCCTCGTCGTGGGCGCACGCCTGAAGCTCCCCGTCTTCCGGGACGGCGCCGGCTTCTACTGCGGTGACGGCCACGCGGTCCAGGGCGACGGTGAGGTGAATCAGACCGCCATCGAGACCGGCATGGACCACGTCCGGTTGCGGTTCACGCTGGAGCGGGGAGCGCGGCTGCGCACCCCCCGGGCCGAGACGGAGACCCACTTCGTCTCCACCGGTTTCGGGCAGAGCCTCGAGGACGCCGCTCATGACGCGGTGGACGACCTCGTGAACTGGCTGACCGAGGAGGGACTGAGCCCGGACGAGGCGTACAGCCTCTGCTCCATCGCCGCCGATGTCCGCGTGACCCAAATGGTGAACAACGTCGTGGGCGTACACGCCGTCATCGAGAAGCTCACCCGCCAGCCGTAACCGGTGCCCGGCCGTCGCAGAACATCCGGCGCGGACACCACGGGAAAGGAACAAGAAAAGGAATGCCCATGACCACCGTCGAGATCCCGGAGTACCGGACCGACGCCTTCTTCGGTCTCCAGGACAAGTGGTTGCCCACCGATGACGGTGAGCTCACCCACTACCACGAGATCGGTGAGGGAACCCCGCTCCTCTTCCTGCACGGCTCGGGCACCGGGGTCACCGCCGCCGCGAACTGGTGGCTGAACCTGCCGCACCTCGCGCGGCACGGCCGTTGCATAGCCATCGACTCCGTGGGCTACGGACAGACCGTCGTGGCACCGGGCACCGAGTACGGAATCCGGGAATGGGGACGGCACGCGCTGCGTGTCCTCGACGCGCTGGGCATCGACAAGACCTGGATCATCGGCAACTCGATCGGCGGCTGGGTGGCCCTGCAACTCGCCATCGACGCGCCGGAACGCGTCCTGGGGATCGTCTCGATGGGCACCGGAGGCGCGAAGAAGACCGCGGCCTTGGCAGGCCATGCCAAACCCGAACTGTCCCCGGCCGGCATCCGTCGCACGCTCGAGCAGTTCGTCGTGGACAAGGCGTTGGTCACCGACGAACTCGTGGACCTGCGCTACCGGGCGGCCCTGAACGACAGCGCGTCGAGCCGCCTGGAGGAGGTCGTGGCGGCCCGCGACCGGGACCGGGACGCATTGCCGCTCGACCTCGGCGCCCTGGCGGAACTGGACATCCCTCTGCTGCTGATCCACGGCATGCACGACGTGGTCATCCCGGTCTCACGGACCTGGGAACTCCTGCACACCATCCCGCACGCCGACGCGCACCTCTTCAGCCAGTGCGGGCACTGGTCCCAGGTGGAACGCGCCGTGGAGTTCAACGAGATCGTGGGCCAATACCTGCTCAGGCACCAGAGCAGGCAGGTCTGAACGCGCCCTTCCGGGCGTGAACCCGGCCCCCGGTGGAGCCCGACGAGGGCGATGTCGACAAGCGGACCACGGAAGCGTTCGGCGCGACCGAGCGAGCTTGTTCAACGGTGGGCTGGGAGTTGGCGAACGTCATCGTTCCGGATCCGGTGTTCATGGCGCACGTGCGGTGGCTGGCCCGCCGTCGGCACGGCCGGTGCGGCCGTGAGAGCGACGAGGCCGAGCGTCTGGTGGAGGTCTTTCGGCAGCCTCGGGAACTGCGGGCGAGAGCCGAAGAGACTGGGAACGTCCCGCGCGTGCTGCCTGTCCTTTTTCCACCTGCTCCGGACGAGGGCTCTTCGCGCTGATTCGGCGTGGGCGAGGACGCCCACCGGGGGCAGTGCCTCGGAGACCAGGTCGTTGTTCAGCTCGGCGCGTCCGGCGAAGAGCCGGCCCACCAGGGTCAGCAGGAAGCCCGCCAGGAAGACCAGCCCCAGGCTGTTCTCGCGCAGGAAGCGGCGGGCGCGGCCGGCCGGACTCATCGGCGCATCAGCCCGAGGGCCGTGAAGTAGGCGAGTCCGACGAAGATGATCAACAGGGTCGCCGTGAACAGCGGCCGCATCGCTCACCCGCCCTTGATGCCACAGCGGTAGGGCTGATCCGGGCGTGGCTCGCAGCCGGCCGCGGTGACCTTCCAGCCGCCCGGGAACCGCGACAGGAACAGGGTGTCGCCCTCCAGGACCACGCGCGCCCGGTCTCCCCAGACGTCCACGGCGCGCACCGCTCCGGCGGCCGGCAGGTCGTCCTCCTCGATGGCCTGGCGGATCGCGTCGCGGCACCCGCTCCTCGCGGTCTCCTCCAGCTCGTCCCGGGTGCCCGGGGCCAGCGCCGCGCACAGCAGCGCGTGCCGTCCCGCGTCGCGGTCGAGGGCGAAGCGGGTGGCCTCCGCCTGGGCGGCGTGGCGCCGCTCCTCGACCGCTCCGCAGGCGCCGATTCCGGTGATCGCCAGGGCGAGCGCCGCCGCGCACACGGCCGCGTGCCGGTACCGGCTGCCGTTCATGTCCGCCTCCCGCCGTCCGTGTGACCCGTGCCGCGTCCGTTCCGTCTGCCATCGGAACCGGGCCGCACGCCGCCCGCAACCGGGGGCGGACCGAACGGGCCCCACCGGAGCGTCACCGGCCCTTCACCGCGCGCCCGGTTGCGGGAGGCCGCCGTTCCGCTTGATGCTGATGGACCGGCAGGCGATCCCGGGCGACGCGGCCCGGCGCAGGGGAAGGCGATGAGGTCACACATGCGCGAGGCCCGGCGGCCCAGGACGGCCGCGCTCGGCGCCACGGCGGCCCTCCTGCTCGGGCTGCTCTCCGGCTGTTCCGGGGAGACGGGGCCCGGCCGCCCCGACCGCAGGATCACCGTCTGGTCGCAGGAGAGCCTCCCCGACCGGATCGCCGCCACCGAGAAGGTGATCGGACGGTTCGAGCGCGCGAGCGGCGTCGAGGTCGAACTCGTCGGCGTCGCCGAGGCCCAGATGCCCCAGCTGATCATGTCCGCGGCGGCCTCCGGGACCCTGCCCGACGTGATCGGCGCGGCCACGCTGGGCCAGATCTGGCAGATGCACGGCAACGACCTGCTGAACACCCGGATCCCCGGCCGGGTCGTCGACACCCTCGGCCCGGGGACGTTCGACCCCAACGCCCTGGCGCTCGCCTCCGACGGCCCGACCCGGCTCGCGGTCCCCTCCGACGCCTGGCTGCAGCTGCTGGTCTACCGCGAGGACCGGTTCGCCGAGCGGGGGCTGCCGCCGCCCGACACCTACGCGCGGATGCTGGACGCCGCGCGGCGGCTGACCGGCGACGGCCGCAGCGGCATCTCCGCGGCCACCGACCCCGCCGACGTCTTCACCTCGCAGAGCTTCGAGAGCCTGGCGCTGGCCAACGACTGCCGTCTGGTGGACGAGGGGGAGGTGGCCCTCCAGTCCCCGCCCTGTGAGGAGGCGTTCTCCGTCTACGACCGGCTGGCCCGGGACTACGGAGCGCCGGGCACCCAGAGCGTGGACTCCACCCGGGCCACCTACTTCTCCGGGAGCAGTTCCCTGGTGATCTGGTCGTCGTTCGTCCTCGACGAGATGGCGGGCCTGCGCTCCGACGCCCTGCCCAGCTGCCCGGAGTGCGCGGACGACCCCGGGTTCCTGGCGGAGAACAGCGGGGTGGTCACCGCGGTGAGGGGCCCGGACGCGAAGGAGCCCGCGCAGTTCGGGGAGGTGACCTCCTGGGCGGTGACCCGCACCGCCGAGGAGGACGCCTCCCGCCGGTTCGTGGAGTACATGATGGGCGCCGGCTACCAGGACTGGTTCGGCATGGCGCCCGAGGGCAAGATCCCGGTCCGCCGGGGCACCGCCGCGGAGCCGGAACGCTACCTGCGGGCCTGGCGGAGCAGCGAGCTCGGGGTGGACAGGCGCCGCCCGATCGACGAGGTGTACCCGCCGGAGCTGCTGGACCGGCTGGTCGACGGGGTGCGGCGGATGCGCCGCTGGGGCATCACCGAGGGCGAGGGGGCGCTGGTCGGCGCGGCGAGCGGCGAACTGCCGGTCTCCAAGGCGATCGGCGCGATGACCGGTGGTCAGCTGAGCCCGGCGGACGCGGCCGCGCAGGCCGCCGAGGAGGTCACCGACCTGCGGAAGTCGCTCGACCGCCCCGCCGACGACGCGGGGTCGCCGTGAGTACCGCGGCACCCGGCCCCGGGCCGGGGCGGCACGCCCCCCGGCGCGTCCCCCGACGTGTCCCCCGGCGCGAGCGTCCGATGACGGCGAGCCGGCGGGCCAACCGGGCCGGCCTCGCCTTCGTCTCGCCCACCTTCGTGGTGGTGCTGGTGGTCGTGGCGCTTCCGATCCTCTGGACGGTGCTGCTGGCCTTCCAGGACGCCCGGCTGGTCGACATCCAGGGCATGGGGCTGCTGGGCGACTGGACGCTGGAGAACTTCTCCGAGGTGTTCGGCTCGACGGGCTTCTGGGAGAGCCTGTGGGTGACGCTGGTCTACACGGTGGGCGGCACGGCCGGTTCGATCCTGCTGGGCCTGGTCGCCGCGCTGGCCCTGCGGCGCCGGTTCCGGGGGCGGGGGCTGCTGCGCGCGGCGATGCTGCTGCCGTACGTCGCGCCGGTGGTCGCGGTGGCGTTCGTCTGGGAGGTGGCCCTCTCCCCGCAGTACGGCATCGTCAACGCCTGGGGCGGCCGGCTGCTCGGCTGGGACGACCCGATCGCCTTCCTCTCCACCCGCCGCTACGAGGTGGGCCTGTTCGGCGTCCACGTCGACATCCCGCTGGCGCTGCTCACGGTGATCGCCTTCGAGTGCTGGCGGTACTTCCCGTTCGCGTTCCTGTTCGTGCTGGCCCGGCTCCAGGCGGTGCCGGCCACCCTGGAGGAGGCGGCCACGGTCGACGGGGCGACGCCGACCCAGCGGTTCCGGTACGTGCTGCTGCCGCAGCTGACGCCGGTGCTCGCGCTGCTGTGCGTGCTGCGGTTCATCATGACGTTCAACAAGTTCGACGACGTCTACCTGCTGACGGGTGGCGGCGCGGGCACCGACGTGGCGGCCGTGCGGGTCTACGACTTCCTCACCGCGCGCTTCGACGTGGGCGCCGCCGCGGCGCAGGCGCTGGTGCTGGCGGCCTCGCTGATGGTGCTGCTCGGGCTCTACTTCCGGTTCTTCGGCGACAAGGCGCAGGAGGAGGAGTCGTGAGCATGCCCCGCGCCCGGATGCCCCGCGCCCGGATGCCCCGCGCCCGGATGTCCCGCGCCCGGTTCGAGGAACGGCTGTTCGCGGTGGTGCGGCCGGTGGTGATCCTGCTGCTGGCGCTGATCACGGTGGTGCCGTTCCTGTACATGGTGCTGCTGTCGGTGAAGCCGATCGACGCGCTGCTGCTGGACCCCGGCGCGTTCTGGGTGGCGGCCGAGGACTTCACGGTGTCCACCTACCGCGACGTGCTGCGGTCCTCGGACGCCGGTGGTCAGGGCTTCCTGCGTTTCCTCCTCAACTCGGCACTGGTGTCGCTGGGGACGGTGGCGCTGACGCTGCTGGCGTCGGTGCCGGGCGCCTACGCGGTGAGCCGGCTGCGGTTCTTCGGGCGGCGCCAGGTGAGCGCGCTCTTCCTCGCGGTGTACATGTTCCCGGCCACCCTGCTGGCCGTGCCGCTGTTCGTGATCTTCGCGCGGCTGGGGCTGTCCTCGAGTCTGGTGGGGCTGGCGGTCGTGTACGTGGCGCAGACGGTGCCCGTCTCGGTGTACATGCTGAAGAACTACCTGGTCACGGTGCCCGTGTCGGTGGAGGAGGCGGCGGCGCTGGACGGCTGCACCCGGCTCCGGGCGGTGCGCAAGGTGGTGCTGCCGCTGGCCGTCCCGTCGCTGATGGCCACCGGCCTGTACGTGTTCATGATCGCCTGGAACGAGTTCCTGTTCGCCCTGCTGTTCCTGGCGGCCGATCCGGAGAAGTGGACCGTCTCGCTGGGCCTGGCCCAGCTCGCCGACGGCGTGGAGGTCCCCAAGACGGTCCTGATGGCCGGTTCGGTGGTGCTGACGATCCCGGTGGTCGTCCTCTTCTTCGCGGCGGAACGCCTGCTGACCGAAGGACTCACCAGCGGCGCGGACAAGGGCTGAGCGGGACGGCCACGGGCATCGGTTCCGGCCAAAGTCGGGCGGATCCGCGGCGCGCCGGTGGGGCGGGCCCGGCTTCCGACGCCCCCGGTCAGGCCGTCGGGCGCCGGTGGACCGCGTGGTTCCGTCCCGGCGGGCACTCCGCCCGGCCGCCGGAACCGGCCGCGCGGCCGAAGTGGCTCCCTGGCGGCGGCCCGGGGGCGTTCCTAGGGTGACGCGACATCTCACTCCCGACGCTTCCGGAGGCGGCCATGTCGGTGGACGACGCAGCAGCACCGCTGAGTTACCCGTTTCCCTGGCAGTCCGCGCTCGAGCCGCCGGCCGAGTTCGCCGACCTGCGGGCGAAGTGCCCGCACGCCCGGATCTCCGTGGGCGGCGGCGAGATGACGCTGCTCACCCGGTACGCGGACGTCCGTGCGGTCACCGGCGATCCGCGCTTCACGCGTGACCTGTCCGCGGAGGGAGCGGTGAGCCTCAGCGCGGACGGCACGGACCTGTACAGCCAGAGCGAGTCCAAGAGCATGGCGGCGGCCGGCGAGGCCCACGAGCAGTGGCGGCGCATGGTCAGCCGCTGGTTCACCGCCAAGCGGATGACCGCGCTGCGGCCCGAGATCGAGCGGATGGCGGAGGACCTGATCGACGCCATGGCCGGGGAGGGGGCGCCTGCCGACCTCGTCGCCCGTCTGGCCTTCCCGCTGCCGGTCCGGGTGATCTGCTCCATGCTGGGCGTGCCGGACGGGGACCGGGACCGGTTCGCCCACTGGTCCAACGTGATGATGAACTACAGCCGGTTCTCCCGGGAGGAGGCCGCCGCCTCGACCGCCGAGTTCGACGCCTACATGCTCGGCCACATCGAGGCCAAGCGGAGCGATCCGCGGGACGACATCATCAGCAACCTGATCGTGCAGACCAACGACGCCGGGTACCGCATGCCCGCTGACGACCTGCTGGACACGGCGAAGGCGCTGCTCGCGGCCGGGCACGAGACCACCGCGAACAGCATCGGCAAGATGACGGCGTTCCTGCTGGCGGACCGCACGCGGTGGGAGGCCCTGCTCGCCGACCGCTCGCTGATCCGCACCACGGTCGAGGAGGCGCTGCGGTACGACGCCCAACTCGGCCTGGGACTGCCCCGGTTCATCAGCGAGGACGTGGAGGTCGGCGACGCCGTGCTGCGGGCCGGGACCACGGTGATGCTGAGCATGGCGGCCGCCAACCGGGACGAGACCGTCTTCGAGCGGGCGGACGAGATGGTCCTGGACCGCAGCCCCAACCCGCACATCTCCTTCGGCGTCGGCCCGCACTCCTGTGTCGGTCAGGCGCTGGCCCGCACCGAGATGCAGGTGGTGCTGGAGGTGATGCTGCGGCGGCTTCCCGGACTGGAACTGGCCGCATCCGTGGAGGAGTTGCAGCTCGAGGAAGGGCTGATCGTCACCGCCCTGACCGAGCTGCCGGTCCGCTGGTGACGTCCGGGGAGAGGACTTCGTCCGTGAAGGTGAGCGTCGACCGGGGCGTGTGCTGCGGCGCCGGACAGTGCGCGATGCTGGCGCCCGAGGTGTTCGACCAGGGGGACCAGGACGGGCTGGTGCTCCTGCTGGACCCGGAGCCCGGGGAGCGGCACGCCGCCGCGGTGCGGGAGGCGGCGGCGACCTGCCCGACGGGGGCCGTCCGGCTGCTCGACGGGGATTGACACCGCGCGGCCCTCCGCGTGGTGCGCTGCCGCTGCCGCTGCCGTCGCCGTCGTCCGCCGGGAAATCGTTCGCTCACGGCGCGGGCCGCGTGGCAGGATCGCGCGGTCCGTCCCCGCCCCCACCGGAGTCGCCGTGCGTCTGGTCCCCGCCCCTTACCGCCGTCTGTTCGCCACCAGGGGGACGGCCGCGTTCACCGGGGCCGGGTTCCTCGCCCGGCTGGCCCTCGCCATGCAGGGCGTCGGCACGGTGGTGCTCGTGTCGTCGACGCACGGCTCCTACGGCCTGGCCGGCCTGGTGACCGGGGCGTCCCTGGTCACCACCCTGGTGACCCTGCCGCTGCTGGCCCGGCTGGTCGACCGGTTCGGGCAGGCGCGGGTGGCGGTGCCGGCCGCGTTGTGGGCGTCGTCGTGGACCGCCGTGCTGGTGGTCTGCGCGGTGCTCGGCGCGCCCGCCTGGGCGCTGGTCACCGCCAACGTGCTGTCCACCACCGCCCCGAACGTGGGGGCGATGGCGCGGGCCCGCTGGGCGGAGCTCCATGACGGGGACGCCTCGGCGATGCACCGGGCCAACTCCTTCGAGCAGGTGCTGGACGAGCTGTGCTTCGTGCTGGGGCCGGTGCTGGCCGTCGGGCTGGCGACGGCGGTCGCGCCGTGGGCGGGCCTGCTCTGCTCGCTGCTGCTGACCTCGGCCGGCACGCTGTTGTTCGCGGCCCAGCGCCGTACCGAGCCGCCGGTGCGCGCCGGGGCCGGTTCCGCGAGCGCGGCCTCCACCAGTCCCCTGCGCGTGCCGGGGATCCGGGTCGTGTTCCTGGTCTTCCTGTGCACGGGCGCGGTGTTCGGGTCGCTGGAGCTGGTCACCGTGGCGTTCACCGAGGCCGCGGGTCACGGCTCGCTGGCGGGGGCGGTGCTCGGACTGCAGGCGGCCGGATCGGCCGTGTCCGGGCTGGCGTTCGGTCTGCTGACGCTGCGCGGCGGTCCGGTGCCGCTGTTCCTGGCGGGGGTCGCCGGGATGGCGCTGCTGGTGCTGCCGCTGTCCCTGGCCGGAGGTCTGGGCACCCTGGCGCCGCTGATGTTCCTCGCGGGCATGGCCACCTCCCCCACGATGATCACCGGCACCGGGCTGGTGCAGGAGCTGGTGCCGCGGGAGCGGATCAACGAGGGCATGACCCTCACCACCACCGCCCTGCTCGGCGGCATCGCCCTGGGCAGCTCCGCGGCCGGCTGGTTCGTCGACCGTCGGGGAGCGGAGCAGGGCTACCTGCTCCCGGCCGTCGCGGCGTGGGCGGCGCTGGCCGTGGCGGCGGCGGGCGCGGTGGTGCTGCGGCGGGGCGTGCGGGCGGCTCTTCCGGAGGCGCCCGCCCTGGCCTGACGCGGGCGGGCCGACCGGGGACCCTGTGCGGGGGACGCTCAGCCCTCGGTCAGGCGGAGCGCGAGGATGGCCAGGTCGTCGCGTCCGTCGCTGGGGTGGCGGTCCGCGAGCGCGCACACCAGTTCCTCCACCGGCAACGCGGCATAGGTCACGGCGAGTTCGAGCAGGGCGTCCAGGCCCTCGTCGATCGCGTGGGCGGGGTGCTCGACCAGCCCGTCGGTGAAGAAGACCACCGTGGCCCCGGGCGGCAGCGTCCGGCGGTGGTCGGGGCGTGGCACCGACGGGTCGACGCCCAGCGGGAGGCCGGGCTCGTGCAGCAGGTACTCGGCGTGGCCGTCGGGCATGATCACAAGCGGCGGGAAGTGGCCTGCGGCGCTCCAGTGCAGCACCCACTCGCCCCCGGCGGCCTCCACCCGTGCGACCAGCACGGTGGTCACCGGCTGGTCGGTGCCCGCCTCCACGGTGACGTCGAGTTGCCGCAGGACGTCGCTGGGCGGGGTGCGGCGGTCGTAGAACAGGGCGCGCAGCATGTTGCGGATCTGCGACATGGTCGCGGCGGCCGGCAGGTCGTGGCCGTAGACGTCGCCGATGACGATGCCCAGCGCGCCGTCCGGCAGCCGCATCGCGTCGTACCAGTCGCCGCCGAGGTGGTTGGGCTCCAGCGCCGGGCGGTAGACGGTGGCGGCGGTGTGCGGGCCGAGGTCGGGCAGGGTGGGGAGCAGCAGGCGCTGGAAGGTCTCGGCGCTGTCGCGGACCTGTTCGAAGAGGCGAGCGCTCTCGATGGCCATGCCGGCGGCGCTGGCCAGGGCGACCAGCACCTCCTGGTCGGCGTGGTCGAAGGGGCGGCCGTCGAGGCGTTCGGAAAGGTAGAGGTCGCCGTAGATCTCGCCGCGGACGCTGATGGCGACGCCCAGGAGGGTCCGCATGTGCGGGTGGCCGGGGGGATAGCCGACCGAGGCGGGGTGGCCGGCGATGTCGTCCAGCCGCAGCGGTTCCGGGTTCCGGATGAGCAGGCCGAGGACGCCTTCGCCGTGCGGGAAGTCGATGCCGGCGAGCGCCCGGTACTCCTCCTCGTCGAGTCCGACGGTGATGAACTCCTCGAGGTGGTCGCCCTCCTCGTCGAGGACGCCGAGCGCGCCGTAGCGGGCGTCGCACAGGTGCATCGCGGTGGTGACGATGCGGCGCAGCACCTCGTCGAGTTCGAGCTCGCCGGTGATGGCGAGCACTGCGTCGAGCAGGCTCTGGAGGCGTTCCTTGGTGAGGGCGAGTGCCCGCAGCTGCCCGGCGATCTGGTCCATCTCGGTGTCCAGGCGCCGTCGCAGGTCGGCGAAGGGCACCGCCTCGCCCCGTGGCTGCTGCTCGCTCACCGCGTCCGCCTCCCGGCGCGTGCGGCGCGGTGCGCCCGCCGGACGTGCTCCTGCCTCGCGCGGTGCACCCCGCCTCCCGTCCCGCTCCTGTCCCGGCCGTGAACGAACGGTCTCCACCCTGGCACGGGGCGGCCGGGGCGGCCCGTCCGGCTGCTCCGGCCGCGTGGCGCGTCACCCGTGCCCTCCGGGTCAGCCGGCGGGCTGGAGGGTGACCGGGAAGCCGTTGAGGACGGCGGTGCCGGAGAGCGGGTCGAGGAGGGTGCCGTCGAGGAGCTGGTTGACGTTGGCGCCGGGGTCGGCGGAGGCGTGGCGGGTGCGGGTGCCGGGCCGGTCGTGGCCCCAGCCGTGGGGCAGGCTGACCACGCCGCGGCGCACCGTGTCGGTGATCTCGGCGGGGGCGGTGACCTCTCCCCCGGCGCCCTTGACCCGTACCGGCGTGCCGTCGGCGATGCCGAGGAGGGCCGCGTCCTCGGGGTGGACGTACAGGGTGCAGCGGTTGGTCCCGCCGGTGAGGGCGGGGAGGTTGTGCAGCCAGCTGTTGTTGGCGCGCAGGTGCCGGCGTCCGACCAGCACCATGTCGTCGGCGGGCCGGCGGAGGGCCTCGCGCAGCCGGGGCAGGTCCTCGGCGATCGGCCGGGGCAGCAGTTCGATCCGGCCGCTGCGGGTGCGCAGCACCTCGGGGACGCGGGGCCGGAGGGGGCCGAGGTCGACGCCGTGCGGGTGGTCGAGCAGGGTGGCGAGGGACAGTCCGCCGGGGCGGGCGCCGAAGCCGTCGCCGTAGGGGCCGAGGCGCAGCATCAGGTCGAGGCGGCGCTCCACGCCGTCCTCGCCGGTGAGTGCGGCGGCGAGTTCCTGCGGGTCCCGGCCGTGGACCGGGGAGTGCGGGTCCTGGACGGCCTGGCCGAGGGTCCGGGAGACGACCATGGTGTCGACGGTCCCGGGGTCGGCCGCGGGTGCTCCGCCCACGGCGAGGACCAGGCGGGCGAGGATCTCGCTCTCCGCCATGCGGCCCGGTTCGAGCGGCACGGCGGGGCGGGTGTAGCGGGCCTGGTTGCGCACCGCGAGGGCGTTGAGGGCGAAGTCGTGGTGCGGGCTCTGCGCGGGCGGGGGCGGGGGCAGCACCACGTCGGCGTGGCGTGAGGTCTCGTTGAGGTAGGGGTCGACGCTCACCATGAAGTCCAGCGAGGCGAGCGCCCGGTCCAGGCGCTCCCCGTCGGGTGCGGAGAGCACCGGGTTGGCGCCGACGACGACCAGGGCGCGGATCGGTTCGCCCTCGTCGGTGGCGGTGTCGATCTCCTCCGCCAGGGCGGCCAGCGGCAGTTCGCCCTTGACCTCGGGGTGTCCGGAGACGCGGGAGCGCCGGCGGCCCAGGCCGAAGCCGCGGCCGGGGCCGGCGGGGCGGGGTGCCCTGCTCGCGGCAGCCAGGGGGAACATCGCGCCGCCCGGGCGGTCGAGGTTGCCGATGAGGATCGTCAGCACGTCCACCAGCCAGCTCGCCAGGGTCCCGTGCGGCACGGTGCAGCTGCCGATGCGTCCGTAGACGGCGGCGGTGGGCGCGGCGGCCAGTTCACGGGCCAGCTCCCGGATGGTGCCGGCGTCGACGTCGCAGGCGGGGGCCACCGCCTCCGGGGTGAACTCCCGCAGCGCTGCCGGGAGTTCTTCGAGCCCTTCGAGGTGTGCGGCGAGTTCGCCGGGGTCGGCGAGGCCCTCGTCGAGGAGGACGTGCGCCATCGCGGCGAGCAGCAGGGCGTCGGCGCCGGGGCGGATCGCCACGTGCCGGTCGGCGAGTGCGGCGGTGCGGGTGCGGCGCGGGTCGACGACCGTGAGGGTGCCGCCGCGGCGGCGCAGCGCCTTGAGGCGGCCCGGGAAGTCGGGGGCGGTGCACAGACTGCCGTTGGACTCCAGCGGGTTGGCCCCGACGATCAGCAGGTGGTCGGTGCGGTCCAGGTCGGGGACCGGGATCGCGTTGGGGTCGCCGTAGAGCAGTCCGCAGGAGACGTGCTTGGGCATCTGGTCGAGGGTGGAGGCGGTGAAGAGGTTGCCGGTGCCGAGCGCACCGATCAGCAGGCGCGGGTAGAGGGCTCCGGCCATGGTGTGCACGTTGGGGTTGCCGAGCACCACGCCGGTGGCGGCGCCGCCGTGCCGCTCCAGCACGGGTGCCAGCCCGGCGGCGACGGCGGCGAACGCCTCCTCCCAGGTGGCCTCGCGCAGTTCGCCGCCCTCGCGGACGAGGGGCGCCCGCAGCCGGTCGGGGTCGGTGTCGAGCTGGCCGAAGGCGGCGCCCTTGGGGCAGACGAAGCCCTCGCTGAACACGTCCTCCCGGTCGCCCCGGGCGCCGGTCACCCGGCCGTCCCGGACGGTGAGCACCAGTCCGCAGGTGGCCTCGCAGAGCGGGCAGATCCGCAGCGCGGTACGGGAGTCGATGGCCTCGGACACGGGTTTCCTCCCGGAGCGACGACGAGTCACCGCGGAGCATACCGACCGGTACGCCTGTCCGGGAGGGTACGGACGGAACCGTTTCCGCCCGGCCCCCGACCGCCGCCCGACGGCTTCCCGCCCTTCGCTCCACGACCGCCCGCCCGGCACCCGCCCGACGGCCGTGCGCCCGCCGCGCGTCCACCGCCCGGCAGCGTCCGCTCACTGCCGGATCGCCGCCTGGCCGCGCCCGGCCCCTGTCCGCCCGCCGCACGGCCGCCGCCCGGCAGCCGCCCTACGGCAGGCCGCCGGAACACCCCTCCCCCGCGCCCGCCGGGCCCCGCGGGTCCACCGGGGCCGCCCGGCCGCCCGCGCCCCCGCCCCCGCCCGCGCCCGCGCCCGTGAAGACGCGGTCGAGCCGGTACCGGATCGCCGCGACCGCCGACGCCACGTCGCGCTGACCCACGAGCACACCGGTGCCCAGTCCGGCCGACATGGCCAGCAGGGACACCGCCTCCAGCCGCGCGTCGACCTCCGCCGGGACGTCGCCGGCCTCCTGCCCCTCGGCCAGCAGCCGCGCGACGACGTCCTCCGCCGCGTCGGGGTCGCCGATGAACGGCTGGGCGGCCAGCGTCTCGTCGGTGACGGCCAGGACCGCGTAGGCGGTGTACACGTGGTGGAACACGCGGCTCTCCTCGTCGACGGGGAGGGCGGCCAGCAGCAGCGCCTCGACCGTCTCCCGCGGCCCCGGCTCCTCCGGGCCGGCGGCCAGCCGCGCGGCCGTGCGCGCACCGAACCGCTCGACCAGCAGCCGCAGCCCGTGCAGCAGCAGCTTCTCCTTGGTGTCGAAGTAGTACTGCACCAGCCTCAGCGACACGCCGGCCTCGGCGGCCACGTCGCGCATCCCGACCGCGTGCAGCCCTCGGCGGTGCGCGGCACGCAGCAGCGCCTCGGTGATCTCGGTGCGCCTCTCGTCGTGATCCACACGCCTCGGCATCGACTGCTCCGCTCCTCGGGCCTCCGGACCAGGTGATGGTACAGCCGTACCACGTTCGTGATACGGTCGTACCACGAAACCGCGACACCCGCAGGAGGCAGCCGTGCCGAAGAGCGTCAGCATCGCCCGTGACCCCGCCGAACTGGGCCACTACGCCGACGAGGCCCTGCGGGACCGCTACTTCGCCGCCTGCGACGCCGCCTTCGCCCAGGGCGCTCCCGTGGCGGAGGAGCTGGACGTGGAGACCTCCTTCGCCACCACCCGCGTCTACCGGTACGACCCCGTCGATCCCGGGGCCGCGCGGCGCACGCCCGTGGTGCTGCTGCACGGGGCGGGCTCCTGCTCCGCCATGTGGTACACCGCCACCCCCGCGCTGACCGCCGCGCGGACGGTCTACACCCTGGACACCCCCGGCGACGCCGGCCGCAGCGTGCAGCGGGAGCACATCTTCCGGCCGGAGCGGTCCGCCCGGTGGCTGGACGAGACGCTGGACGGGCTGGGGCTGGACCGTGTCCACCTGGTCGGCGCGTCCTACGGCGGCTGGCTGGCGCTCAACCAGGCCCGGCTGCGCCCGGAGCGGCTGGCCTCGGTGACCGCCCTGGACCCCGGCGGGCTGGAGAAGGTGGGGCTGCGCTTCTTCGCCTGGATCTTCGCCGGTCTCTTCGCCACCTTCGCACCCCGGCGGTTCCGGCCCCGTCTGGCCGCCCTGCTGGACCAGCCGGTGCTCCTGATCCCGGAACTGCGCGACATGGCGCAGACCGGGGCGCGCGCCTTCCGCACCCGCAGGCCCACCCCCGACCCCCTCACCGACGAGGAACTGGCTTCGGTCACGGTGCCCCTGCACCTGGTGTTCGGCCGCCGCAGCCCGCTGGTGCGGGCCGGGGTGCAGGCCGAGCGCGTGCGGCGGCTGCTTCCCACCGCCCGGGTGGCGGTGCTGGAGGACACCGGTCACGGTCCCTGGATCGACCGGCCCGAGGAGACCCACGCCCGGATGCTCGACTTCATGGAGTCGGTGGACGGCCGCTGAGCCGACGGCTGCCCGGCTCGGCCCTCGGCCCGGCGGACGGCTTCGATCACCGGGCCGAAGGCGTCCATGTACGGCTTGTGCACCGTGTAGTGGGTGAAGCCGAACCGCTCCCGGCCGCGCAGGATCTGCGCCGCCATCTCGTCGACCGTGCCGATGAGGACGTACGGCGTGTCCAGCAGGTCCTCGACGGTCATGGTCGGGCCGAACCGCTCCACCACCTGCTCGGCCGCGCCGGCCCGGTCGTCGGTCACCAGCACCATCTGGGCCAGCGCGTGCCACTCCAGGCTCGCGGCCCGGTCCCCGGCGCAGGAACGCGCGAAGGCCACCCGCTCCGCGGCCTCGGCGGCGGTGCCGATCCGGAAGGTCCCCGGCGGCTTCCCCTTGATCTGGTACGCGCCCGCCACGCTCACGGTGTCGGCGTGACGGGCGGCGATCCGCAGCACGCGGTCCCCGGTGCCGCCGATGATCAGCGGCGGTCCCCAGCCGCCGAATCCGGCCCGCTGCACCGGGCGCAGCACGGGCATGCCGTAGGCCTCCCGCATCGCCGCCTGCTGCGCGAACCCGTCGGCGGCGAAGTGCCGCCCGAGTTCCGTGACGGTCTCCTCCAGCCGCTCCGCGCGGTCGGCGAACCCCTGCCAGGCGATGCCGGCCTCGTCGAACTCCCACTTCATGTGGCCCGATCCCAGTCCGAGTTCGAGCCGTCCGCCGGTGAGGACGTCGGTGGTGGCGGCGTCACGGGCGAGCAGGGCCGGGTTCCAGAAGGGGGAGTTGAGGACCAGGGTGCCGACCCTCAGCCGTTCGGTCGCCCGCGCGGCCGCCGTCGGTACCGGGAACGGCGCGGGCATCCCGAGGTGGTCGGCGGCGAACAGCACGTCGTAGCCGTGCCGTTCGGCGCGTCGGCAGAGGTCGTCGAAGGCGTCGGGTGCGGGGAGGCCGAAGACGTTGAAGGAGAATCTGAAGTCGCTCATGCCCGGTACCTGGCCGGAGCCCCGGGGCGGCAAACGCCGGCCCGGGGTTCGTGGAGGCGCCGTCAGCGGCGACCCCGGCCCGGTTCCGCCAGCCGCTCCAGCAGCGCGTCGGCCATGGCCCGTTCGCCCGCCGCGTTCGGGTGGTAGGGGGCGGCCGGGGAGGCCGGGACGAGCGGCTCCATCCAGCGCTCGGCCGGCGGGCGGCAGGCGTCGTGGCCGATCGCGGGGGTGTAGGTGTCCACGTAGCGCGCCCGCGAGCGCTCCGCGACCTGGCGCAGCATGGCGTTGAGCCGCTTCGCGGTGGCCCGCAGGTACGGGGCGTCACCGGCAGCCGTCGTCACCTGCGGCCAGCAGCCGGGGCCCGTCTCCGGCAGGATCGGCGGGTACCCCAGCACGTACACCCGGGCCCGCGGCGAGCGCTGGTGGACGGCGTCCAGCACCTTCTCCACCAGCGGCGCGGCGGCCTCGATGCGGTCGGCCAGCACGTCGGCGCCGCCGGCGGTCCAATGCGCGGTGCAGGGCGCGCCGGCCGGGTCGGTCGCGCCCAGTCGGCCGCAGGTGGCCATGATCTCGCCGAACCCGATGTCGTTGCCGCCGATCTGCACGGTCACCAGCGTGGTCGTCCTGGAGACCGCGGTGAGCTGCGGCGGGTTGCTGCCCTGCGCCCGCCACATGTCGGCTGTGGTCGCGCCGCCGCAGCTGACGTCCGTGAACGAGGCCACGCGGAGCTCGCGCGCGGTGAGCGAGGGGTAGTTGCGGTCGGAGCGCGCGCAGCCGGCGTCGACCTGCCGGGGGATGCCCGGCCCGGAGGTGTACGAGTCCCCCAGCGCCACGTAGCGTTCGGCGGGCGTCGCCGGACTGGGCGCCGCTCCCCCGCCGACCATCAACGCCGCCGCGCCCAGCGCGGCCAGTCCGGATGCTGCTCTGCGGCGGCTCTTCCGCATGGTGCCCCAACCCCTTTGTCGCCCGGCTCCGTTGCCGATCGGCAGACTCGGCGGTGGGACGGGCGGTGTCAATGGCGCTGCCGCGACGAGTTCGGTCCCCGTCGGCACGAGGCACCCCCGACTCGGCGCTATGGTGCGCGAGTTCGACACCACGTTCCGCTTTCGTACGTGTAGAGGAATCGCGTCATGCGTGTGGGAATCACCGGGCACCGCGGCCTGAGCCACCCGATCGTCTCCGAGGTCCAGGAGCTGCTCGCCGAACGACTGAGGCGTTACGACCCGGGCGCCCTGACCGTGGTCACCTGCGCGGCCGAAGGGCCGGAGAGCCTGCTGGCCCGGGCCGCGCTGGACGCCGGGGCGGCGGTGGAGGTCGTCGTGCCCGCCGACGACTACCGCGAGACGCTCCCGTCCGAACACCGCTCGGTCTACGACGACCTGCTCAAGCAGGCGCGGGGCGTCCACCCGACGGGCATGGCCTCGGTGACGCCGCAGGCCCGGCAGGTGGCGGGCGAGATCCTGGTCGGGCTGTGCGACGAACTGCTCGCCGTCTGGGACGGCCTGCCGGCCCGCGGCCACGGCGGCACCGCCGACACCGTCGCCTACGCGCTCGGCGTGCGTCTCCCCGTCACCGTCGTGTGGCCGGAGGGCGCCACGCGCTGACCGGGCGGCCGGTCGTACCCGACCGGCCGGGCAGGCCTGACCCGCCGCCAGGTTCAGGCCTGCCCGCGCACCGCCGTCAGCACGGCCAGCGCGGCGCAGGCCGCGAGCGCGACCGAGCCGAGGGCGAAGCCGACCGCGCCGGGGAGGCCGCCGGCGCGGGGGCGCCGCGGGGCGGGGCCGGAGGCGAGGCGGACCACCGGACCGGTCTCCTGGCGCGCGGGGCGCAGCAGCCCGGCGAGTTGCAGGGCACGCAGGCCCAGCGCCAGCGAGAGCGGCGCGAGGACGAGGACGGCGAGCACGGCCATGAGCCGGATCACCGAAGGGTCGGTCGGCATGGCGGGACGGTACAAGCGGCCGGGCGCACGACCGCGGACGCCACGGCGAAGTCCGGGCGAACAGTGGGTGACCACACCGGACCGCCCCACTCCCGGCCCGCAGGCCGAACATCTGCGCTAGATTTTGCCTCTCCTTGAACTCGCTGATCACTCACCCTGGAGCCGACAGCTCATGAACGACATCATCGAAGGCCTGGGCCGGGCCGCCGCGTACGGCGCCCTGGGCGTGGTCCTGCTGATTCTCGGCATCTTCCTCATCGACCTGCTGACCCCCGGCAAGCTGGGCCGCCAGATCTGGGAGCAGCGCAACCGCAACGCCGCCCTGCTGCTCAGCTCCGCGCTGCTGGGCATCGGCGGCATCGTGTTCACGTCGATCTGGACCACGTACGACGACTTCGGCAAGGGCCTGGTGTCGACGGCGGTCTTCGGCCTGCTGGGTCTGGTGATGATGGCCGTGGCCTTCCTGGTGGTGGACCTGGTCACCCCGGGCAAGCTCGGCGCCACCCTGGTGGAGCCCGAGCCCCACCCCGCCGTGTGGGTGACGGCCTCCTGCAACCTGGCGGTCTCGGCGATCGTCTCGGCGTCGATCGCCTGAGCCGGGCCGGGCCGGGCCGGGCCGAGACCGGCACCTGGACCGGCACCTGGACCGGTGCCGGGACAGGTGCCGGGACAGGTGCCGGCACCCGTTCCGGCACCGGTGCCGGTGCGGTACCGCGGACGCCTCCGCGGTTCGAGCCGTCGCCGGGTCCCCCGCGCGCGCCCGTCGCGCGCGAGCGGGGACCCGGCGGCGGCTTTCCCGTGCCCCGCCCCTCCCGCGGATGGTCCGGCGACGCGTTTTCCCCCTGGCCCCGCATCCGTCCCGTCCATCCCATTGACGCCGGGTCAGATGTGCATGAGCATGACCGCCTACCGGGCAATGGGAGCGCTCCCACAGAGACTTGCGCCAGAGGCTTCCGCGCCCGGTCGGGCACGCCCGTGACCACCCGCACCGCGACCGAGGAGCCCCGGACGTGAAACGACGCAGAACCACCTTGCTCGGCGTGACGGCCCTGCTGGCGGCCGCCCTCGCCCTGCCCGCCGGCCCGGCGGGCGCCGACGAGGTCGAGCTCATCCAGAACGGCACCTTCGACACGTCCACCGACCCCTGGTGGAGCAGCGCGGGGGTCACCACCGCCGTGGAGGACGGCGAGTTGTGCGCCGCGATACCCGGCGGCACCGCCAACCGCTGGGACGCGATCGTCGGCCACAACGACCTCACGCTCCAGGCGGGGCAGACGTACCGGCTGTCGTTCTCCGCGACCGGCACCCCGGCGGACCACGTGGTGCGCGCGGTGGTGGGCCTGGCCGCCGAGCCGTACGACACCTACTTCGAGGTCAGCCCGCAGCTGAGCGTCTCCGGCAACGCCTACAGCTACACGTTCACCGCCCCGGCCGACACCGCGGGGGCGCAGGTGGCCTTCCAGGCCGGCGGGAGCGCCGACGCCTGGAAGATGTGCCTGGACGACGTCTCCCTGGTGGGCGGCGTGCCGCCGGAGGAGTACGAGCCGGACACCGGGCCGCGGGTCCGCGTCAACCAGGTCGCCTACCTGCCGAACGGGCCGAAGAACGCCACGCTGGTGACGGAGGCGACCGAGGCGCTGCCCTGGGAGCTGCGGAACGCCTCCGGCTCCACGGTGGCCCGCGGCCGGACCGTGCCGCGCGGCACCGACGCCTCCTCCGGTGAGAACGTCCACTCGGTGGACTTCGGCTCCTACCGCGGCGGCGGCAAGGGCTTCGTCCTGGTCGCCGACGGCGAGACGAGCCGTCCCTTCGACATCTCCGCCGAGGCCTACCGCAAGCTCCGGCTGGACGCGCTGAAGTTCTACTACACCCAGCGCAGCGGCCAGGAGATCCGCGAGGACCTGCGCCCGGGCTACGGCCGCCCGGCGGGCCACGTCGGTGTGGAGCCCAACCAGGGCGACACCGAGGTGCCCTGCCAGCCGGGGGTGTGCGACTACTCGCTGGACGTCTCCGGCGGCTGGTACGACGCCGGCGACCACGGCAAGTACGTCGTCAACGGCGGCATCTCCACCTGGGAGCTGCTGCGCACCTACGAGCGCTCCCTGTACGCCCGCACCGGCAGCCCCGGCACCCTGCGCGACGGGACCCTGGCCATCCCCGAGTCCGGCAACAAGGTTCCCGACGTCCTCGACGAGGCGCGCTGGGAGCTCGAGTTCCTGCTGCGGATGCAGGTGCCGGCCGGGCAGCCGCTGGCCGGCATGGCCCACCACAAGATCCACGACTCGGAGTGGACCGGGCTGCCGCTGATGCCGCACCTGGACCCGAAGAAGCGCGAACTGCACCCGCCGACCACCACCGCCACCCTGAACCTGGCGGCGACGGCGGCGCAGGCGGCCCGGCTCTACAAGCCCTACGACAAGGCGTTCGCCAAGAAGGCCCTGGACGCCGCCCGCACGGCGTGGCGGGCCGCGCTCGCCCACCCGGACGTCCTGCCGGACCCCGACGACGGCATCGGCGGCGGCGCGTACCCGGACACGGACGCCTCGGACGAGTTCTACTGGGCGGCCGCGCAGCTGTACCTGACCACCGGTGACGGCGAGTACGAGCGGTTCGTCCTGAAGTCCCCCGTCCACACGGCGGACATCTGGAGCCCGCTCGGCTTCGACTGGCAGCGCACCGCGGCGGCCGGCCGGCTGGACCTGGCCACCGTGCCCAACCGCCTGCCGGGTCTGCGATCCGTCCGCGCCTCGGTGGTCCAGGGGGCGGAGAAGTACCTGACCACCCTGCGCGAGCACCCGTACGGCATGCCGTACGCGCCGAAGGACAACGTCTACGACTGGGGTTCCAACGCGCAGATCCTCAACAACGCCCACGTGATCGCCACCGCGTACGACCTGACCGGTGAACGCCGTTACCGCGACGGGGCGTTGCAGAGCCTGGACTACGTCCTGGGCCGCAACGCGCTGAACATCTCGTACGTGACCGGCTACGGGGACGTCACCTCGGTCAACCAGCACAGCCGGTGGTACGCCCGCCAGCTCGACCCGAGCCTGCCCAACCCGCCGGCGGGCACGCTGTCGGGCGGTCCGAACTCGAGCATCCAGGACCCGGTCGCGCAGAACCTGCTGCGGGGCTGCACCGGCCAGTTCTGCTACGTGGACGACATCCAGTCGTGGTCGACGAACGAGCTGACCATCAACTGGAACGCGGCCCTCGCCTGGATGGCCTCCTTCGCGGCGGACCAGGGGTAGTCCGCGGCCCCGGCCACACCAGCGGTTCCCCGGCCACACCAGCGGTTCCCCGGCCCCACCGGCCGTTCCCCGGCCCCACCGGCGGCCCGGCCGGCGGCGTCCTTCCCGTGAAGGCGCCGCCGGACCGGGCCGCCCGTGCGTCAGCGGGCGGCCGTCGCGAAGGGGACCAGCACGGGGTCCGGGGCGTCCGGGGTGCGGGCCGGGTGGCTCCACAGGCCGCGGTCGGCGAGGCGGGGCAGGACGCCCTCGCCGAACCAGTAGGCCTCCTCCAGGTGCGGGTAGCCGGAGAGCACGAACTCGTCGATGCCGAGCGCGTGGTACTCCTCGATCCGGTCGGCGACCTCCTGGTGGCTGCCGACCAGCGCGGTGCCCGCCCCGCCCCGGACCAGGCCAATGCCCGCCCACAGGTTCGGGTGGATCTCCAGGCCGTCGTGGCCGCCGCCGTGCAGGGCGAGCATGCGTCGCTGACCCTCGGACTCGCTGCGGGCGAGCCCTTCCTGGACGGCGCGGACGGTCTCGGGGTCGAAGCCGTCCAGCAGCCGGCGTGCCTCCGCCCAGGCCTGGTCGGAGGTGTCGCGGGTGATGACGTGCAGCCGGATGCCGAACCGCACCCGGCGGCCCAGCGCCTCGGCGTGCGCCCGCACCCGGGCGATCTTCTCGGCGACGGCCGCGGGCGGCTCGCCCCAGGTGAGGTAGACGTCGACGTGCCGGGCGGCGACCTCGAGGGCGAGCGGCGAGGAGCCCCCGAAGTAGATCCGCGGCGCGGGGTCGGGCAGCCGGCTGAGCTCCGCCTCCTCCACCCGCAGGTGCCGGCCGGTCCGGGTGACCCGCTCGCCGGCCCACAGGCCGCGGACGATGTGCAGGAACTCGTCGGTGCGCTCGTACCGCTGGTTCTTCTCCAGGAAGTCGCCGTAGGAGCGCTGCTCGCGGCGCTCGCCGCCGGTCACCACGTTCACCAGCAGCCGTCCGCCGGTGAGGCGCTGGTAGGTGGAGGCCATCTGCGCGGCGAGGGTGGGCGAGACGGAGTCGGGGCGGAAGGCGACCAGGAACTTCAGCCGCTCGGTGCGCTGGCTCACCATGGCGGTGGTCAGCCAGGCGTCCTCGCACCAGGTGCCGGTGGGGGTGAGCGCGCCGGCGAAGCCCACGTCCTCGGCCGCGCGGGCGATCTGGGTGAGGTAGCCGACGGTGGGCGGCCGGTCTCCGCCCGCGGCGCCGGGGCGGACGCCGTGGCCACCGCCGACGACGTGGCGGCTGTCGCCGCTGGTGGGCAGGAACCAGTGGAAGGTGAGGGTCACCGGAGGGTCGCCTTTCGGGGAGGGGTCGCGGGGTCGGGGTGGGGGTCGGAACCGGGGTGGGGGCGGGGGCGGGGGCTCATGCGGCGACGGCGCGGACCACGGCCCGGCGGGCCCGGTCGGCGAGGGCGGCGGAGAACTGGTCCACGACGCCCTCCAGCGCCGTGGCGGCGGGCTGGGCGACGGTCACCGTGCCGTCCTCGGCGACGGTGATGTCCTTGTCGAGGGTGAACCAGCCCTGGACGATGTGGCCGGCGCCCATGGAGCTCAGCACCGGGCGAAGCGCGTAGTCGATGGCCAGGACATGGGCGGTGGACCCGCCGGTGGCCAGCGGCAGCACCGTCTTGCCGGCCAGCGCGTACTGCGGGAGCAGGTCCAGCAGGGACTTCAGCAGGCCCGAGTAGGCGGCCTTGTACACGGGCGTGCCGATCACCACGCCGTCCGCCTCCGCCACCAGGGCGGTGGCCGAGGCGATCGCCGGATCGCCGAAGTCGGCGCCGAGCAGCGCCTCGGCGGGCAGGGTGCGGACGTCCAGGGGGACCACACGGTGCCCCTGAGCGGCGAGCCGGGCGTCCAGGTGGCGCAGCAGGCGGGCGGTGCGGGAGGTGGGGGACGGACTGCCGGAGAGGGAGAGGACGGTTGCCATGGGAGGTCACTCCTGGGAAGGCGGCGGTGGTCCTGCGGACCGGAGAACACGAGGAGGCGGCTGCGCGGGCACGCCGACGCGACGCCCCGGCGAGGGGCGGGTCGGGTCGGGCGGGTCACGGCGAACGGCGCAGGCCGGCGGGACCGCGCGGGCAGGCCGGAGCGGCGACGAGCGAGGGTGCGGGGCGCTGGGTGCTGGGTGCGACGAGCCGGCCCCGCGGACGGCGGGGCAGGGGGCCGCGGTCGCTCAACGGCTCAGGGGCTGCTCACCGGTACGACCGGGAGGAGGGAGGGACCGGAGGGAACTCCGGGTCAGGCCACGCGACAGAGCGCCGCGGCGACACGGACCAGGTCGACGCAGCGGCGGCAGGTGAGGATCTGGCGCGGCATGCTCCGATGCAAGCACGCGGCCCGAAGGGGCGTCAACGCCGTGCCGCGATACGAGACGCCACCGGGCGGGCACAATGGGCGGCGCTGAAGGCCGAGTCGGGCGAAGGAGCGTGGCACCCACATGTCGATGGTCGGCAACCTGCGGAAGGTGGCGCGGCTGGCCCGGCGCGGCCGCCGCGTCGATCTCAACCACCCGGCGCGCTCCCCCCTCGGTTCGACGGTGGTGAACTGCGTCGTCTACCGGGCCGGTGTCCGGCAGGACGGTCCGCGGAGCGTGGACGAGGCGGTCCGTCTCGCCCGCCGGTACCGTGACGGCTTCGTCTGGCTGGGGCTGCACGAGCCGACCGCCGAGCAGTTCGCCGACGTGGCCGAGCTGTTCGGGCTGCATCCGCTGGCGGTGGAGGACGCGATCCACGCCCACCAGCGGCCCAAGGTCGAGAGCTACGGCGACGTGCTGTTCTCCGTCCTCAAGACGGTCACCTTCGTGGAGCACGACGAACTGACCGCGACCAGCGAGGTGGTCGACACCGGCGAGATCATGGTCTTCACCGGTCCCCGCTTCGTGGTGACGGTCCGCCACGGCAGCCACGGCTCGCTCGGCCCGCTGCGCGAGGAACTCGAGTCCCGTCCCGCCCAGTTGGCGTACGGGCCGTCGGCGGTGCTGCACGCGGTGGCGGACCACGTCGTCGACGAGTACCTCTCGGTGGCCGCGGCCGTGCAGGACGACATCGAGGCGGTCGAGACCCAGGTCTTCTCCCCCGACAACCGCACCGCCGATCCCGGGCGCATCTACCAACTGAAGCGTGAGCTGCTGGAGTTCAAGCGGGCGGCCGTGCCGCTGGCCCTGCCGCTGGCACGGCTGGCGACCGACCCGGCGGCCCCGGTCGGCGAGGAGATGAGGGCGTACTTCCGCGACGTGGCGGACCACCTGGCCCGGGTCACCGAGCAGATCACCTCCTTCGACGCCCTGCTGGACTCCGTGCTCCAGGCGCATCTGGCGCAGGTGACGGTGGCGCAGAACGAGGACATGCGGAAGATCACCGCCTGGGCGGCGATCATCGCCGTGCCCACCATGGTGTGCGGCGTGTACGGCATGAACTTCGAGCACATGCCGGAGCTGGGGTGGCGGTACGGGTACGCCTGGGCGATCGGTGTGATCGTGGTGGCCTGCTTCTTCATCCACCGCGGATTCAAGCGCAACGGCTGGTTGTAGCGGTGCGGATGGCGCATGATCGGAGCACCCCCGACCGGAGCGGAGTGACGCGGTGAGCCCCAGCGAGACGCCTGTCGAGCAGCTGGACGTCCTGGTCGTCGGAGCCGGCATCTCCGGGATCGGCGCCGGCCGTTACCTCAGGACGGAGCACCCGGACAGGACGTTCGCGATCCTCGAGGCGCGCGGCGCCACGGGCGGCACCTGGGACCTCTTCCGCTATCCGGGCGTCCGCTCCGACTCCGACCTGCACACCTTCGGCTACGAGTTCAAGCCGTGGCGGGACCGGCAGGCCATCGCGGACGCGCCGCGGATCCTGGCGTACCTGCGCGAGACGGTGACCGAGAACGGCCTCGACGCCCACATCCGCCACCACCACCGGGTGGTCTCCCTGGCCTGGTCGAGCGAGGAGTGCCGCTGGCTGGCCGAGGTGGAGCGCACCGACACCGGTGAGCGCCTGCGGCTGGGGGCCCGCTGGGTGTTCTGCGCCGGCGGCTACTACCGCTACGACGCGGGCTACACGCCGCACTTCGAGGGCCGTGAGGACTTCGCGGGCACGGTCGTCCATCCGCAGCACTGGCCGGAGGACCTGGACCACACCGGCCTGCGGGTGGTGGTGATCGGCAGCGGGGCCACGGCGGTGACCCTGGTCCCCGCCCTCGCGGAGACGGCCGCGCACGTCACCATGCTCCAGCGCACGCCCACGTACGTGATGCCGGTGCCCCGGGAGGACCGGATCGCCGCCGTGCTGCGCAGGTGGTTCGGCGAGGAACGCGGGTACGCCCTCACCCGGCGCAAGAACATCCTCCAGCAGCGTGCCGTCTGGTCGTTCGCCCAGCGGTTCCCGAAGGCGGCGCGCGGGCTGATCCGCAAGGTCAACACCAGGCTGCTGCCCGCGGGTTACCCGGTGGACGAGCACTTCCGTCCGCCGTACGACCCGTGGGACCAGCGGCTGTGCGCGGTGCCGGACGGCGACCTGTTCACGGCGATCCGCCGGGGCACGGCCGAGGTGGTCACCGACCGGATCGTCCGCTTCACCGGGCGCGGGCTCCTGCTGGAGTCGGGCCGGGAGCTGGAGGCGGACCTGGTGGTCACGGCCACCGGGCTGAACGTGCAGGCGGTCGGCGGGATCGCCATCACGGTGGACGGCACGCCCGTGAGGCTGTCGGGGACCGTGGCCTACAAGGGCATGATGCTCTCCGGGGTGCCGAACTTCGTGCTCGCCATCGGGTACACCAACTCCTCCTGGACGCTGAAGATCGGTCTGCTCTGCGAGCACTTCTGCCGTCTCCTGTCGCACCTGGACGCCCACGGGTACGACGCGGCCTGCCCGGAACCGAGCGACCCGGACATGCCCACGCGGCCCTTCCTGGACTTCGCCGCCGGCTACATCCGCCGGGCGGTGGACGACCTCCCCCGGCAGGGCGACCGGATGCCGTGGCTGACGTCGATGAGCTACCACTCCGACGTGAAGCTGCTGCGCTCCGACGACGTGACCGATCCGGAGCTGCGGCTCTTCCGCGCCTCCGGCCCGGGCGGGCCGGCGGGCGGCGACGAGGTCACACGTCCCGTCGCCGGACCGCGAGGACGGTGACCACGGCGGCGGCCGCGGCCCACCCCGCGAGGACGGTCCAGGCGCCGGCCCCGGTCCAGGGGAACGGCGTGGGCGGCGCGTCGGGGGCGGTGAGCCGGAGCCAGGCGGGGAAGGGCAGCGCGTGCCGGGCGACGGCCGTCCAGTGCCGGTCCTCGGTGAGCAGCAGCGGCAGCACCAGGACGACGGTCACCGAGGCGAGCACGGTGGCCGCGGTGCGCCGCAGCACGGCGGCCAGGGCGAGCCCGGTGAGCGCGCACACCGGGGCCAGCAGCGCGGAGGCCACGAGGACCCTGGCCGCGCCGGGATGTCCCCAGGCGACGCCCACCCCGCGGCCGTCGAGGATCGCCTGCGTGGCGACGAAGGAGACCGCGGTCACCAGCACGCCCCAGACGGCCGCGGCGGCGGCGACCACCACGGCCTTGGCGGCGGTCACCTCGCCGCGGGCCGGGACGGCGGTGAAGGTGGTGCGGGCGGCGCCGGTGGCGAACTCACCGAGGAGCGGGAGCGCTCCGAGGACGCAGAGGGCCACCATGGTCACCACGGCGGCGTTGACGGTGTATGCCTCCTGCAGCGGGATGCCGGCCGCGACGAAGGCGGTCCGGTCGGCGGGGGTCCGCTCCTCCCAGTGCGCGTAGGTGTCGTAGGCGGTGCCCGCGTTGAGGGCGATCACCGTCAGGGCCGCGGCGCCGTAGGAGATCCAGGTGGACCGCGGGGACCGGAGCTTGATCCACTCCGCGGCGATCAGGTCGCGGAGGCGCGGGCGGGGTTCGGTGGTCATCGGATGTCTCCCTCGGCACTCCGGGCGGCGTCGGCGGTCAGGCGCAGGAACGCCTCCTCCAAGGACGGGCGTTCGGTGTGGAGCCCGGACAGCGGTATGCCGTGCCGCCGGGCGATCTCGCCCACCCGGCCGGCGTCCAGACCGGTGACGACGAGCCGTTCGCCCTCCGTACGGACGTCGGCCTCCCGGCGGACCTCACCCTCCGCGCGGACGTCGCCCTCCCTGCGGACCTCGCCCTCCCTGCGGACGTCGGCCTCCTCGGCGGCGAGCAGGGCGCTCAGCGCGTCGGCGGCGGAGGTCCGGACGGTGACGCGTCCGGTGGCGCCGCGCGCCGAGAAGTCCGCGAGGCTCTCGGCGGCGACGAGCCTGCCTCCGACGACGACCACCAGGTCGTCGGCGGTGTGCTCCATCTCGGACATCAGGTGGCTGGAGACCAGGACGGTGCGGCCCTCCGCGGCGAGGCGCCGCAGCAGGCCGCGGATCCACCGGACGCCCTCCGGGTCCAGGCCGTTGAGCGGCTCGTCGAGGACCAGGACGGGCGGGTCCCCCAGCAGGGCGGCGGCGATGCCCAGGCGTTGCCGCATGCCGAGCGAGAACCCGCCGATCCTGCGGCGCGCGGCGCTGCCGAGTCCGGCCTCCTCCAGCACCTCCCCGACCCGGCCGGGCGGGATGCGGTGGGCGCGGGCGAGGGCTGCCAGGTGGGCCCGGGCGGTGAGCCCGCCCTGTACCTCCTGCGCGTCGAGGAGGGCGCCGACCCGGCGGAGCCCGCGGCGGTGCGCCGGGAAGGGGCGCCCGTCGACGGTGGCCGCGCCGGCGGTGGGGCGGTGGAGGCCGAGCAGGACCCGCAGGGTGGTGCTCTTGCCCGCCCCGTTCGGCCCCAGGAAGCCGGTCACCCGTCCCGGGCGGACGGTGAAGGTCAGGTCGTCGACGGCGGTGACGCCGCCGTAGCGCTTGGTCAGGTGCGTGACGTCGATCATGGCGTCCACGGTGCCGTCCGGCGGGGGTCGGCAAGGGGCCGCCTCCCTGTCGACCCCGGTCGTACAGCCGTGAGTCGACGCCCGGGGCGGAGGAGCGTGCCACCATCGGGGGATGCCTGTCCCGTCGACTCCCCCGCCGCTGCGGCGCCTTCCCCCGGGCGTGTGGCCCGCGCTGGTGTGGTGCGCGGCCGCACTGCATCCGGTGGTGGTGTACGTCCTGGCGCCCACCGGGCCCGGTTACTCCACCAGTTACCCGCGGGACGGACTGGCCGGTCTCCTCCCCCGGGCGCTGCTGGTCGTGGCCCTCCTCCTGGTCCTCGCGGCCGCCGCGGTCTCCCGGCGCCGGCCGGTGGCGGCCTACGCCCTGGTCCTCGCCGGGACGGTGGTGCTGGCGGCCGCCTGGGGGCAGGACGAGATCCCGCCGCCGCAGTTCCTCGGGGTCGACGTGGCGCTGGCCCAGGTCGCGGCTGTCCGTCCGCGGCGCGAGGCCCTGTACGCGGCCGGGTCGGCGCTCGGCGTGCTCGGCGGGTACCTCGCGGTGCGGGCGTCCACCGGCGGGGAGACCGGCACGGCCGACGAGCCGTTCGTGGCGCTGACGGTGGCCGTCGCCTGGCTGGCCGGCCGCCTGGTGCACCAGGCACGGGCGCACGACGCGGAGCTGCGCCGGAGGGCCGCGGCCGAAGCCGTGACCGCCGAACGGCTGCGCATCGCGCGGGAGATGCACGACACTGTGGCCCACAGCCTCGGCATCATCGCGCTCCAGGCGGGAGCCGCGGCCCGGGTGCTGGAGACCCGGCCGGAACTGGCCAGGGAGGCGATGGTGGCGGTGGAACAGGCGGGCCGCGAGACGCTGGGCGGCCTGCGCCGCATCCTCGGAGCGCTGCGCGCCGCCGACCCGTCCCCGCGGGACGCGGCGGCGTCCGCCCTCCCCGGCGAGGCCGTCGGTGGCTTCGCGGGTCTGGCGGACGAGCTGGAACGCCTCGCCGCGCGGACCACCGCGGCGGGGGTCCGGGTGGAGGTCGACCTGCGGGGCACGCTGCGGGGGCTGCCGCCGGAGGTGTGCCTGGCCGCGTTCCGGATCGCGCAGGAGGCGGTGACCAACGTGGTCCGCCACTCGGGCGCGGACCGCTGCCGGATACGGGTCGACCAGGGCGAGCAGGAGGTCACCGTGGAGGTGGACGACCCAGGGCACGCCGGGACGCCCCGGCCCGGGACGCCCCGGCCTGGAACGGCCCGGCCCGGGATTTCCCGGAACGGGAGCGGCTTCGGTCTGGCCGGCATGCGCGAGCGGGCCGCCCTGCTGGGCGGAGCCCTCGAGGCGGGCCCCCTTCCCGGCGCCGGTTTCCGGGTGACCGCGCGGCTGCCCCTGCCCGCCGGGCCCGGCGGACGTCCCCTCCGTGAGAAGGCGGAATCCCGATGACCGTGCGTCTGCTGCTCGTCGACGACCAGCCGCTGATCCGCACCGCCCTGCGCATGGTGGCAGCCGAGACCGCGGACCTGGAGGTGGTGGGTGAGGCGGGCGACGGGGCCGAGGCGGTCCGGCTGGCCGCCGAACTCGCCCCGGACGTCGTGGTGATGGACCTGCGGATGCCCGGGACGGACGGCATCGAGGCCACCCGCCGGATCACCGGGGCCGGCACGGCGCGGGTCCTGGTGCTGACCACCTTCGACGACGACGCGTCGGTCTACGGGGCGCTGCGGGCGGGGGCGTCCGGCTTCCTGGTGAAGGACATGGCGCTGGACGACATCCTCGCCGCGGTCCGGGTCGTCGCGGCCGGCGACGCGCTGCTCGCCCCGGCGGTCACCGGGCGGCTGATCAGGGAGTTCGCCGCGCGCCCCACCGGCCCGGCGCGCGCGCCGTCCGCGCTGCCGGACCGGGTCACCGAACGGGAGACCGAGGTGCTGACCCTGGTGGGCCGGGGCCTGACCAACACGGAGATCGCCGAGCGGCTGCACATCACGGTGGCCACCGCCAAGACGTACCTGACCCGGCTGCTGGCCAAGCTGGACGCCCGCGACCGGGTGCAGCTGGTGATCATCGCCTACGAGGCCGGGCTGGTCGCGCCGTCGGAGGAGTGAACGGCGCGACCGGGGGCTCAGTCCTCCCCGGTGGCCTTGCGGACCAGGGCCGCGTAGCCGAGCTGGAGGGCGTCGGCCCCGGCGAGGGCGGTCAGGCCGCCCATCGCGGTGCGGGTCGCGCGGGGCGCCAGCAGCAGCCCTGCGGTCAGCGTGGAGGCGACCCAGACGCTGGTGCAGAACGGGCAGGTCATCAGCTCACCCACGGTCTCCCGGCCGCCCTCCTCCCGGGCCTCCTCGTGCAGTTCCGCGGGGCCCTCCGGGCCGACGTACCGGGTGAACGGCGCGCGCAGCGGGCTGGTCACCGAGGCCTTGCTCAGCAGCCGGCTGAGCCGGAAGGTGGACACCGCGGTGAGCGCGACGTCCCAGGGGTCGGGGCGCTCGGGCAGCGGGCGGCCCCGGCGCCGGACGGCGACGGCCCAGGTCGCGGTGTACGCGCCGAAGGCCGTCATCGCGGCGAGGTAGCCGCCCAGCGGCCGTTCTCCGCCGTCCGCGTACGCGCCGTGGGTGCGGTGGAGTGCCGCCCTGAGGCGTCCCGCGAGGCCGCCGCCGTCCGGATGGTGTGCCATGTGCTCTGTCCGTTCCCGCCGTGGTCGGTTGCTGCCGCCGGTCCGTCCGGCGGCGCCCCTCTGTCCGTTCCGGTGCCCGCCGGTGCCGCCGGCACGCCTGTGCAGGCGGGCGTGTCACGGCAGGGGGGTGCCCCCGGTGGCGTTGACGATCTCGCCGGTGATGAACGAGGCCTCCTGGGACGCCAGGAAGACGTAGGCGGGGGCCATCTCGGCCGGCTGGGCGGGACGTCCGAGCGGCGACTGCTTGCCGAACTCGCTGGTGTCCGGCATGGTCGCCGGGATCAGCGGGGTCCACACCGGCCCGGGCGCGACCGCGTTGACCCGCACGCCCCGCTCGGCCAGCATCTGCGCCATGCCCTGGGTGAAGGCCACGATGCCGGCCTTGGTCATGGCGTAGTCGAGCAGGTGCGGGCTCGGCTGGTATCCCTGCACGGAGGTGGTGTTGACGATCGACCCGCCCTCGGGGATGTGCGGCAGGGCGAACTTGGAGAGCCAGAACATGCCGTACAGGTTGGTGCGCATCACCCGGTCGAACTGCTCGGTGGAGATCGCCTCGATGCCGTCGGGCTGGGACATCTGGTAGGCGGCGTTGTTGACCAGGACGTCGATCCGGCCGAACTCCTCCACCGCCCGGTCGATGAGCGAGCGGCAGTTGGCCTCCTCGCGGATGTCGCAGGTGACGGCGACCGCGCGGCGGCCGGACTCCTCCACCAGGCGGGCGGTCTCCCGGGCGTCCTCGCCCTCCTCCTCGAGGTAGGTGAAGAGCACGTCGGCGCCCTCGCGGGCGAAGGCCAGCGCGACGGCGCGGCCGATGCCCGAGTCGCCGCCGGTGATGACCGCCTTGCGGCCCTCCAGCTTCCCCGAGCCGCGGTAGGACTTCTCGCCGTGGTCGGGCGGCGGGTCCATGGGCGCGGTCCGGCCGGGATGGGGCTGGTCCTGGGAGGAGAACTCGGGAGTGGGGTGCTTCTCGCCCGGGTGCTGGGGCTCGTTCACGTCGCTGACGCTCCTCTGCGCGGTCTGACCGGTGCGGACCCAGCCCGAGGTACCCGCCCCGGCACCCCCTACACCGGTCCTTCCGCCGCCGCCCGTCCGCGCATCCCCCGACGGGCGGCTGGGTACTCGGCCGCCGAACCGCGCCCCACCGGACCCGCAGCGGGAGACGACATGATCACCCACCGACGCCTGGTCGAGGACGCCGCCGCGCGCACCCGCCTGCCCTCCGAACGGGCGGCCCGTGCGATCAAGGTGACGCTGGCGGTCCTCACGCTCCATCTCGACCCTGAGGCCCGGCAGCGGCTGCGCCGGGCCGTGCCGGGGCCGGACCGTGACGCCGTCCACGCCACCGTGCCGCGTTCCGGCGGCACGGTCACCGACTTCTACGGCGAGGTCGCGGCCCATCTGCAGGCCCCGCCGGAGCAGGGCCGCCATGTGGCGCGCTCGGTGCTGTCCCTGATCGCCCGCGACGACCCGGATCTCGGGCGGCACCTCGTGGCGGGGCTGCCCTCCGGGTTCGACGAGGCGTTCACCGCTCCGGAGGCCCACCCGGAGCGGCTGCCGGGCGAGGACACGCCGCTGACCGAACGGGAGCTGAGCGCCGCGCTGCGCCGGCGCCCGCAGTGGAGCGGCGACGGCCACCGGCTGACCCGCACCGTCGGGCTGCCCCGGGACCGGGTACCGCCGCTGCTCCACCAGGTGGAGGACGACGCCAGGGAGCTGCACCGCCACGTGGCCCACGCCCTGTCGGACGACGGGATCACCTTCACCGTGCGCACCCGTTCGGTGGACGCCGTGACGACCACGGACCTGGAACTGGCCGACCGCATCGACGCCGCGGTCGCCGCGGTGGGCTCGAGCGGCCGCCCCGGGTGACCGCCGTCCTGCCCACCCGTGACGCCCCCGCGGCGGAAAACCTGCGCCGTGTGCCGGTGACCCGTGCGCGCCGGGGCAGGTTGTCCCGGTGGGGGCGGTCCGCGTCCGGGCGCCGGGGAGCGCCGGCGGGCCGCCGCCCCTGCCGCCGCGGCGGCCGCCCTGGTGAGAGGAGCTCTTCGTGACATCGTCGACGTCGGCGTCCGGCGGACGGTCCCCGGCCGGGAAGGGGGCCGCCGTCGGCGAGCGGGACCCCAACCGGTGGCGCGCCCTGTGGGTGACCCTGGTCGCCGGCTTCATGAGCCTGCTCGACGTGACGATCGTGGCGGTCGCCCTGCCCACCATCCAGAGCGACCTGGGCGCCAATCCGGCCGAGGTGCAGTGGGTGGTCTCCGGCTACGCGCTCACCTTCGCCCTCGCGCTGGTGACGGCGGGGCGGCTCGGTGACGCGCTCAACCGGCGGCGGATCTTCCTGCTGGCGCTCAGCGCGTTCGTGGTCTGCAGCGCCCTCGCCGGGGCCGCCCCCGGCATCACCTGGCTGGTGGTGGCGCGGCTGGCGCAGGGCCTGGCGGCGGGCTGCATGGCCCCGCAGAACTCGGCACTGATCCAGCAGATGTTCCGCGGGCCCGAACGCGCCCGCGCCTTCGGTTTCTTCGGCGCCACCGTCGGCATCTCCAGCGCGGTCGGCCCGATCGTCGGCGGCCTGATCCTGGCCCTGGCCTCGGGGGGCGAGGGCTGGCGCTGGATCTTCTACGTCAACGTCCCCATCGGCGTCCTGGCCGTGCTGCTCGGCCGTCGGCTGCTCCCCCGCACCCGGCCGACCGGCAAGGGGCAGGTCGACGTTCCGGGCGTGCTGCTCCTTGGCGTGGGCGTGCTCGCGGTGATGCTGCCGCTGGTGCAGGCCGAGGCCGGAGGACTGAACCGGCTGTGGTGGCTGTTCCTGGTCGGCGCCGCGCTGATCGGCGTCTTCGTCCTCTGGCAGCGCCGTGTCCTTAGGGCCGGCGGGCAGCCGCTGCTGGACCTGCGGCTGTTCACGCAGACCCGTGGCTACGCGGTCGGCGCGGGCGTCGGCACGCTCTACTTCGTGGGCTTCAGCGGCGTCTGGCTGGTGTTCGCCCTCTTCTTCCAGCACGGTCTGGGCTACTCGCCGCTCGAGTCGGGCCTCGCCGTGACCCCGTTCGCGGTCGGTTCGGCGGGCGCCGCGGTGATCGCGGGCCGGCTGGTGGAGCGGCTGGGCCGGCTGCTGACGGTGTGCGGGCTGGCCGCGGTGATCGTCGGCATGAGCGCCACCGCACTGCTGCTGCGCTTCGCCCCGGAGGGCGCCGCGACCTGGCTGGCCGCGCCCGCCCTGTTCGTGGCGGGCATGGGCAGCGGCTCGGTGATCTCGCCGAACATCACCATGACCCTGCGCGACGTCCCGGTCCGCATGGCCGGAGCGGCGGGCGGGGCGCTGCAGACCGGTCAGCGTCTGGGCGCGGCGGTGGGCACGGCCGCGTTGCCGGGCCTGTTCTACCTGGTGCTCGCCCGGGACGACGACAACTTCCGCGACGCCCTGGCCATCGCCCTGGGGGCCGCGCTGATCGGTATGACGGCGGCGCTGGGCCTGGCGGTGGCCGACTGGCGCCGGGACCGGCGGGGCGGCCGGGAGGACGCCGACGGGTCCTCGGAGGCCGCCGGCTCGCGGGTCCGCTCGGGCCGCGCATGACCGCCGCGGGCCACGCACACCCGGAACGGGCCGAGCGCGGCGGCGCGGCGGCGCGGCATGACCGGAGCGGCGGCCGAGCGAGGCGGCGCGGGCCGACCCGGAGGGGACGGCCCGCGCCGCCGTGCCGGACCTACTCGCTGTGGATGGCGGCCAGCGTGTTGAGCCGCGCGGCCCTCCGGGCCGGCCAGAACGCGGCCAGCAGGCCGATCAGCGCGGAGAGCAGCAGGAAGACGCCGATCCGCCCCCACGGCAGCACCAGTTCGTAGGTGCCCATGCTCGCGCCGATCAGCTCACCGGCCGCCCAGCCGAAGAACACGCCGAGGCCGATGCCGAGCACGCCGCCGAAGAGGGAGATGACCAGCGACTCCAGGCGCACCGTGCGCGCCACTCCGGCCCGGTGCAGGCCCACCGCCCGGAGCAGTCCGATCTCGCGGGTCCGTTCGAAGACCGACATGGCCAGGGTGTTGACCACGCCGAGCACCGCCACGACCACCGCCATGGCGAGCAGGCCGTAGAGCATGTTGAGCACCAGGGTGAACGCCTGCCCGAGCTCGTCGGAGACGTCCTGCTTGTCCTGCACGCGCAGCGCCGGGTTGTCGCCGAGCACCTTCCGCAACCGCTCCTTGGCCTCCGGGGAGGTGCCGTCCGCCGTCTTCACCATCACCTGGAAGTCGGAGACCTCCTTCTGGTGCGGCTCGAGGGTGCGGACGTCGGCGAAGACGCCGCGGAACATCTGGTTGGCGCGGTAGACGCCGGAGACCGTCAGCTCCTGCCGGGCGCCGTCCTGGTGGCGTGCCGTGAAGGTGTCACCGGGCCGCCAGCCGTGGTGGCCGGCGAGCGCCTCGTCGACCACCACCCGGTCGCCTCCGACCCGGAACTCGCCCGCGGCGAGGGGCAGTTCGGTCAGGTCTCCGATGGTGGTGCCGTCGACGCCGGTCAGGTACTCGGTGCTGTCCTCGACCTGCGCCGGCACGATGCGCAGCGGGCTGGTGGCTACCACGCCGTCCGCCTCGGCGAGACGGCGTGCCACGTCGGTGGAGAGGGTGCTGCCGTTGGCCATGGACACGATGTAGTCGGCCTCGACCGCGGAGGAGGCCATCTTGTCGATGGAGGTCTGCAGGCTGCTCGCCGCCACGGTCATGCCGGTGATCAGCGCGAGGCCGATCGTCAGGGCGGAGGCGGTGGCGGCGGTGCGCCGGGGGTTGCGGACGGCGTTGCGCCGGGCCAGCCGGCCGGACACTCCGAACAGGCGCAGCGCCGGTGCGGCGAGCAGCACGAAGGGCCGTGAGAGCAGCGGCGTGAGCACGAACACGCCGACGATCAGCAGCACCGCTCCGAGCCCCATCGGGGCCTGCGCGGCGGAGCCGTCCAGCGTGGTGGCGTGCAGGACGACCGCGGTCCCGGCAACGGCGAGCAGCGATCCGAGGGTGTTGCGGACCACCAGCGACTTCACGGTGGCGGCGGCGTGGGTGCCGTTCATGGCGGCGACCGGCGGCACCGTGGCGGCCCGGCGGGCGGGAAGCCAGGCGGCGCCCATGGTGACCAGGACGCCCACCGCCACCGCGGCCGCCACGGTGGCGGGCGCGACGACCAGCGGCCCGTCGGGGAAGCCCGCGCCGAGGCTGCCCACCAGGGCCCGCAGGCCGGCGCCGATGCCGATGCCGGCGGCGAGCCCGGCGGCGGAGGCGACGACGCCGATGACGGCGGCCTCGGCCAGCACGGACCGGGTGATCTGCCCGCGGGACGCGCCGACCGCGCGCAGCAGGGCGAGTTCGCGGGTGCGCTGGGAGACCAGCATGCCGAAGGTGTTGGAGATGATGAAGGTGCCGACGAAGAGGGCGATGCCCGCGAAGACCAGCAGACCGTGCTTCAGCTCCTCCATCTGGGAGGCGATCTGCTCGGCCTGGTCGGCGGCGAGCTTCTCGCCGGTGACGGTGGTGAACCCGTCGGGCAGGTCGGCGGCGAGGGCGCCGCGCAGGGCGTCGGGGGTGGTTCCGGCGGAGGCCGCGACGTGGATCTCGTCGTAGCGGCCGGTCTTGTGGAAGAGCTTCTGCGCGGTGGCGGTGTCGAAGAGGGCGAGGGTGCCGCCGGCGGTGACGTTGCCGTCGTCGGTGGTGACCAGGCCGGTCAGGGTGGGGGTGAGGACGGGGCCGTCCACGGAGAGGCGGACGGTGTCGCCGATCCGGTAGCCGGCCCGCTGTGCCGTGCGCTCGTCCAGCACGACCTCGTCGGGGCCGTCGGGGGCGCGTCCGCCGGTCAGCGGGTGGCGCGGGTCGTCGGCGTCCCAGAGGTTGCCGCCCTGGGACCGGAAACCGTCGCCGACGGTCGCGCCGTCGCGGCCGGCGACGGCGGTGAAGCCGGTGACGACGCCGACGGCCCGCTCGGCGCCGGGGGCGGCCTCGGCGGTGCGGCGTACCTTCTCGGTGAGTTCGGGGGTCTCGCGGAGACGGTCGTCGCCCTCGGCGGGCTCGGGCCGGACGGCGACGTCGACGCCGTCGAAGCCCTGCATGGCGCCGGCCCGTTGGGCGTCGGAGACGGAGTCGGTGAAGACGAGGGTGCCGGAGACGAAGGCCACGCCGAGCATCACGGCGAGGGTGGTCATCAGCAGTCGTGCCTTGTGCGCGAACACGGTGCGCAGGGCGGTGCGGAGCATGGGGGTGATCGGTCCTGGGGGTGTGGGGAGCGGAGGGGTGCGGCGACTCAGCTGACGCGGGTCCTGGCGTCGAACCGCTTCATCCGGTCCAGCACCGCCTCGGCGTCGGGCTCCCTGAGTTCGTCGACGACCCGGCCGTCGGCGAGGAAGATCACGCGGTCCGCGTAGGACGCGGCCACCGGGTCATGGGTGACCATGACGACCGTCTGCCCCAGGTCGCGCACGGACTCGCGGAAGAAGCCGAGGATCTCGGCCCCGGAGCGGGAGTCGAGGTTGCCGGTGGGTTCGTCCCCGAAGACGATGTCGGGGCGGGAGACCAGCGCGCGGGCCACCGCGACCCGCTGCTGCTGGCCGCCGGAGAGCTCCGCGGGGCGGTGGCCGAGCCGTCCGGAGAGCCCGACCATCGCGATCACCTTGTCGAGCCAGTCCCGGTCGGGCCTGCGGCCGGCTATGTCGAGCGGGAGGGTGATGTTCTCCGCCGCGGTGAGGGTGGGCACCAGGTTGAACGCCTGGAAGACGAAGCCGATCTTGTCGCGGCGCAGCCGGGTGAGGTCCTTGTCCTTGAGCGAGCCGAGTTCGGTGCCGCCGATGCGCACCGACCCGGAGTCGAAGGAGTCCAGGCCGGCGACGCAGTGCATCAGCGTGGACTTGCCGGAGCCGGAGGGCCCCATGATGGCCGTGAACTCCGCCTGGTGGAAGTCGACCGAGACCTGGTCCAGGGCGACCACCCGGGTCTGGCCCTGCCCGTAGATCTTGGTCAGCTCGGCCGCTCGGGCGGCCACCGGGGCGCTCACGCGGCCCGGGGTGGAGGGGGTGTTCACGGTGGTGCTCCTGTGGATCGGTCGTGTGCGAGGTGACCGATTCATCGTGGCAGCCGCCGGGGGGCCGGTCCGTCATCCGGCCCTCCGGTTCCGGGGGGCGACCTGGGACGGACCCGCGGGCGGCGTGTCATACCGGGGGATGACGCCCGCCGCCCGCGCCCCGTAGGGGCGTCAGCCCGCGCTTCGGCCCAGGTGGGTGGGGGCGAACATGCGCGGGGCCGCCGGGAGCACCACCACCGAGGGACCCGGGGCGGCCAGCGCCTTGGCCAGGTCGGCGCGCAGGTCCTCGGGCGTGGTCCGCACGCCGGGCACGCCGAAGGACTCGGCCAGGGCGACGAAGTCCGGGCCGGGCAGTTCGGTCCCGTGGGCCTCGCCGTAGGCGTCGGTCATGTACTCGCGGAGGATGCCGTAGCCGCCGTCGTCGACGATCAGCCAGGTGACGTCGAGCGCGTGCTGACGGGCCGTCGCCAGCTCGGCGACGGAGTAGAGGGCGCCGCCGTCGCCGGAGACGGCGAGCACCGGCTGCCCGGGTTCGGCGACGGCCGCGCCGAGGGCGGCGGGGAAGGCGTAGCCGAGGCCGCCCGCTCCCTGCGCCGAGTGCATGGTGTTGGGGCGGCGGGCGTCGAAGGCGGACCACGCCCAGTAGGTCAGGACGGTCATGTCCCAGAACGAGGGCGAGCCGGAGGGCAGCGCCGAGCGCACGGCGGCCAGCATCTCCTGCTCCCGTTCGAGGCCCTGCGCGGCGATGCGCGCGTCGACCCGGTCGAGGAGCCCCCGCACCCGCCGTGCGGGCTCGGTGTGCTCTCGCGCCGGGACCGGTTCCAGGGTCTCCAGCAGGGCCTGGAGGGCGAGCCGGGCGTCGGCGTGGACGCCGAGGGCGGGGTGGTTGGCCTCCAGTTTCCCGGCGTCGGCGTCGATCTGCACGATCGTGCCGCGGGGCCGCAGCGTGTGGTAGTTGGAGGAGAGTTCGCCGAGCCCGGAGCCGACGACCAGCAGGACGTCGGCGTCCTCCAGGAAGTCGGTGGTGTGCCGGTCCTCCAGCCAGGAGCGGAGCGAGAGCGGGTGGGTCCAGGGGAAGGCGCCCTTGCCGCCGAAGGTGGTGACGACCGGGATCGCCAGCTTCTCCGCGAGCTGCCGGAGCTTTCCGGAGGCGTCCGAACGGATCACCCCGCCGCCCGCGACGATCACCGGGCGCTCGGCGTGGGCCAGCAGATCGGCGGCGACGGCGGTGAGTTCGGGCCGCGGCGGAAGTTCCTCCGGGGTGGCGTCCACGGCGGTGACCTGCGGGACGCGGGCCGGCTCCGCCAGGACGTCGTGCGGGATCTCCACCCAGACCGGCCCGAACGGCACGGTGAGGGCGGAGCGCCAGGCCTCGGCGATCGCGGACGGGATCTGCGACTGGGTGCGGGCGGTGTGCACCGACTTGACGATCCCGCGGACGGAGGCGGCCTGGTCCTCCAGTTCGTGGAGGTGGCCGCGGCGGCGTCCGCCGAGACCGGTGGAGGGGATCTGGCCGCTGATGGCCAGCACCGGCGCGGAGGCGGCGGCGGCCTCCTGCAGCGCGGCGAGCGAGGTCAGCGCGCCCGGGCCGGTGGACAGCAGCAGCGGGGCGGCCTCGCCGGTGATCCGGCCGTAGGCGTCGGCGGCGAAGCCCGCGTTGTTCTCCACCCGCAGGCCGACGTAGCGCAGGCCGGAGCGGCGCAGGGCGTCGAAGACGGGCAGGACGTGCTGGCCGGGCAGGCCGAACACCGTGGTGGCGCCCAGCCCGGCCAGCGTCTCCACGACCAGGTCCCCGCCCAGGCGGCCGGGCGGAGGGTTGAGCGCCGCCTCCGTCTGCGCGGCGGTCGGGCGGAGCACCAGGTCGTGGTCGTGGGTCACTGCGTACGGGCCTTCGCGATCTGGCGGGACATGATGGTGGTGAGCTCGTAGGCGGTGTGGGAGGCCGCGACGGAGGTGATCTCCGCGTGGTCGTAGGCGGGGGCGACCTCGACCACGTCCGCGGAGACCAGGTTGCAGTCGGCCAGGCCCCGCAGGATCTCCAGCAGTTCCCGCGAGGTCATGCCGCCGGCCTCCGGGGTGCCGGTGCCGGGGGCGTGCGCCGGGTCGAGGCAGTCGATGTCGATGGAGATGTACAGCGGCCGGTCCCCGATCCGCTGACGGAGCTGGTCGGCGACCTCGTCGGCGCCACGGCGGTAGACGTCGGCCGAGGTGACGATGCCGAAGCCCATCTTCTCGTCGTCCGTGAGGTCCTGCTTGCCGTAGAGCGGTCCGCGGGTGCCGACGTGGGAGAGGGCCGAGGTGTCGAGGATGCCCTCCTCGACCGCCCGCCGGAACGGCGTTCCGTGGGTGTACTCGGCGCCGAAGTAGGTGTCCCAGGTGTCCAGGTGGGCGTCGAAGTGCAGCAGGGCGACGGGGCCGTGCTTCTTCGCCACCGACCGCAGCAGGGGCAGCGCGATGGTGTGGTCGCCGCCCAGCGTCATCAGCCGGGCCCCGGTGCCGAGCAGGTCGTCCGCGGCGGCCTCGACGGTCTCGACGGCCTCGTCGATGTCGAACGGGTTGACCGCGATGTCCCCGGCGTCCGCGACCTGCGCAAGCGCGAACGGAGAGGCGTCCTGCGCCGGGTTGTAGGGGCGCAGCAGCCGGGACGCCTCGCGGATGGCGTTGCCGCCGAACCGGGCGCCGGGCCGGTAGGAGACGCCCGAGTCGAACGGGACGCCGACCACCGCCACGTCGGCCGTGCCGACCTCGTCCAGGCGGGGCAGCCGGGCGAAGGTCGCCGGTCCCGCGTAGCGCGGGATCCGCGAGGAGTCGACGGGTCCGCGGGGCGTCCGGTCGTTGCTCGAGGAAGTCATGGGGTGAGGCCCTTCTTGTCACCGGTTCCGAGGGTACGTGGCGCCGGGGTCACCCGCGCGGAGCGCACCACCGACCGACCCTAGACGGCCCGGCGACGGCTGCGAAGTGTACGTTTCCTCCATCTGACCGGCGAGAACCAGAGGAAACATCCACCATGACCTCCGCACCGGCGCTCCCGCCCACTCCCCCGGTGCCGCTGGCTGCGCTGCTGGCGCGGGCCGATCTGGGTCTGGTGCACCTCGCCGGGCCGCGCGACGGGGACGTCCACTGGGCGCAGGCGTCGGAGATGGCCGACCCGTTCCCGTACCTGCTGGGCGGCGAACTGCTGCTGACGGCGGGCGTGCAGGTGCCCGCCGAGGCGGACGCCGGGTGCTTCGACGCCTATTTCGACGCCTATGTGGAGCGGATCCTGGCCGCGGGCGGCGCGGCGCTGGGGTTCGGGGTGGCGCCGGTGCACGACACGGTGCCGCGCGCGCTGGTCGCCGCCTGCGGGGCGCGCGGGCTGCCGCTGGTGGAGGTGCCGCCGGGGACCACGTTCTCCGCGGTGGCCCGCGCGGTCGGCGAGCTGGTGGCCGGGGCCCGGCTGGCGGAGGTGCGGCGGGTCGCCGAGGCCCAGCGGAGCCTGGCGGCGGCGGCCTCGCGGCCCGATCCGGTGCCGGCGGTGCTGCGGCAGCTGGCCCGGGCGCTGGGCGGCTGGGCGGTGCTGTACGACGCGGACGGGGCGGAGGGCGCCTCGGCCGGGCAGGAGCCGGGTCCCCGGGTACGGGCGGCGCTGGCCGGGCTGGCCCGGGTGGTACGGCCGTCGGCGGCGGGCGCGTCGGCTGCGGTTTCGTCGGCGCCGGTCGGGTCGGCTGCGGGCTCGTCGGCTGCGGGCTCGTCGGCCGCGGTGTCATCGGTCGCGGTCACGTCGGCTGCGGTCACCTCGGCTGCGGTCACGTCGGCTGCGGGTCTGCCCTCCCCATCGCCGGTCTCCCCGGCGCCGTCCTCGGCCACCGACACGGTGGAGGGCGTGCGGCTGGCGGCGTACGCCCTCGGGGCGGGGACGGGCGGCGCGCTGGGGCTGACGGGCGGCACGGAGCCGGGCGACCACACCATCACCGCGGTGGCCACGGTGCTGCTGACGCTGCTGACCGGGGAGCGGGGCGACGGCCCGGACGCCGCCCGGTCGGCGGCCCTGGTGCGGCTGCTGCTGGGCGCCGGTGCGCGGGAGGTGTCGCCGCTGCTCGGGGCCGAGCGCTGGACGGTGGTTCACGCCCGCCCGGAGGCCGGTTCCGCGGACGCCGCGGACCCGGCCCCGGCGGCCGCCGCGGAGCTGGGCGAGGCGCTGGGTTCGCCGCTGGTCGACCTCTCCGGCGGTCTGGTGCGGGTGCTGGTGCCCGCCGGCGGCCGGGTGGAGCGGCGGCCCGGCTGGAGGCTGGGGGTGAGCGCCGTGGTGGATCCGGAGGACCTGGCGGCCGGGGACGCGCAGGCCGCGCGTGCCCTGGGCCGGGCCCGCGCCACCCGGGTTCCGCTGGTCCGGCACGGCCCGGGGGGACGCCTGGCCGACCTGCTGCCGCCCGGGGAGGCGGAGGAGCACGCCCGGGCCCTGCTGGCGCCCCTCGCCGGCTTCCCCGCGCTGCCCGGGACCCTGCGGGCCTGGCTCTCCCTGCACGGCAGCTGGGACCGCACCGCCGTGGCGCTCTCCGTGCACCGCAACACCGTCCGGCAGCGGATCGCCCGCTGCGCGGCGCTCCTGGGGGCGGACCTGGACGATCCGGACGTGCGGATGGAGCTCTGGTTCGCGCTGCGCCACCTCCCGGACTGAAGCCGGGCCGAGGCCGGACCGCGGCCGGGGCGAGGCGGCGGCGAGGCGGGGGCCGCGTGCCGTCGGGGTGGTGGTCACATCTGGCGGACCTCGCTCTCCTCGACCGCCCGTCGGCCGGGACGCAGCGACGACAGCAGCAGCGTCACCAGCGTGCCGCCCAGCGCCCACGCGCCGAGGACCAGCAGCGGCCCGGTGACGGCCCGCCCGTCGAAGTAGGCGACGGACCGGGCGGTCCAGGTGCCCGCGCCGGGGATGAGGGCGGGCCCGATCTCCCGCCAGAACGGGGGCAGCAGCGGGTACGGATAGGCGCCGCCCGCGCTCGGGTTGCCGGCGATGACGACCACCAGGACGGTGAGGCCGATGCCGATGATGCCGAACGCGCCCTGGAAGGCGAACGTGGTGGCCCCGGTGGCGAACACCACCAGCGCGCCGAGCCACCACAGCGCCATGACGCTGCCCGGCAGCGCGCCCAGCACCGGTCCGATCACCACCGCCCCCAGCAGCCCCAGGAGCACGGCGTAGACGGCGAGGGCCAGCAGCCGGATCACCGCCCGGGGGAGGTTGGCCGGGCGCGCGCCGTAGCCCACGGCCAGGATGGCGGCGCACAGGTAGCCGCCCACGCACCAGCCGACGATCAGGTAGAACGACGACAGCCCGCGCGCGTCGCCCCGTTCGACGGGCACCAGGTCGACGGTCCGCAGCTGCCGGCCCTGCCGTGCCTCCGCCCGGCCGACGACCTCCTCCAGCGCGTCGGCCACCGGGGAGCCGCCGCCGCTCGCGACCAGCAGCCGGTCCGCGGGGGTGCGCGGGTCGACGACCAGTGCGCCGTAGAGCGTCCGGTCCTCGATCTGCCGTCGCGCCTCCTCGGCCGAGGCGACCGGCCGGGCGTCGAGGGGCCGCCCGGGCAGCGCGTCGAGCTGCTCGACCAGGCGGGTGGAGCGCGGCCCCTGCTCCGCGGTGACGACGCCGAACGCGATGTCCCTGGGCTTGGGCTGGTGGAAGGCGCCGGCGTACGAGGCGATGAAGAGCACGCCGAGCGCCAGCACGCCCAGGACGAGCAGCGCGGAGCGCGGGCGGACCGCGTCCTTGAACTCTGCGGCGAACGTGCGCCTGGCGGGAGCCTCGGTATCCATGATGCCCAGCCTGGCCAGCCGTCCCGCACTCCGCAGGCCGGGTCCGCCGGGCGGGGGAACGAGCCGCCCCCGCGCGTGGGGTTCCGGGCGACCGCCGGGTGCGGTGGTCCGGGGTCGCCCGTGGCTGCTGCGGGGCCCTCGCGGGACGGGACCGATTCGGCCAAAGTGCGGCAAGGGGGGCGGGAGACGACGTCACCCGCGGACGGGCCGCACCGGAACACCGCCTCCCGCCCGAGGTGCGGGAACTCCGTCGCACAGGAGGTCCGAAGGCCCGGCGGCGGGCGACGAAAGTCGGCCAGGACCGGTCTTCCGGGCCACCGGGCTCCCCGTTTGTCCGGTCGTCGTCCACTTCCCACGGGCATAATCCGCGTTGGTCTGGTCCCACTTGTTCCACCACTCCTGCCTGTCGCCGCCCCGCGCGCGCCCACCGGCACGCGCACCCGGCGGACCCGGCAGTGTGGGGAGGAGGGCTCCGCATGGCAACGCGTCCGCCGCAGCACCGGTCCACGTCCGCCGTGCCCGCAGCGGATCCGCCGGCGGGGCGGCGCGCTCCCCTGGACCGCGCTCCCCTGCGCCGGGCGACCGCGCTGGGCGCCCTGCCCGCCGCCTCGGCCACCCTCCTGGCTGGTGCCGCCTACGCCGCCGCCCTCTCGCCGTTACCCACCTCGGCCGCGGTGGGCGCGGGCATCTGCGCGGCCATCGGCTGTGCCGCGGTCACCGCCACGGCCACCGTCTCCGCCCGCCGCGCCGCCGCCTCGGCCGCCGCCCGCGAGGAGTCCGCCGCGGCGCTGGCCCAAGGGCTGGGCGAGCTGCTGGAGGCGGGCCTGCGGCAACTCGAGGGGGCCGCCCACCGGGTCCGGCGCGGCGAGACCCCGCTGCCGCTGGAGCTGCCCGACCCCCCGGCGACCGGGACCGCCCGCCCGCCCGGCGCCGTCGCCGGCCTCGAGGAGACGGTGCGCCGGACGCTGACCGACGCCTACACGGCGGTGCTGACCGCCGGGGCGGGCCGGCAGACCGACGCCTCCCTCGCCATCGTCCGCAAGATCCAGACACTGGTCCTGCGGGCCATGGAACTCCTCGACGACGCCCACGACCGCACCGAGGATCCGGAACTGCTGGACGTGCTCTTCCGGATCGACCACCTGGTGACCCGGACCCAGCGCGCGGTGGAGAGCGTCGCCGTCCTCGACGGCCGGCTGCCGCGGAACGTCCGCCGTCCGGTGCCGCTCTCCACGGTGCTGCGGCAGGCCGCCGCCGAGACCGAGGACTACACGCGGATCCAGGTGGCGCCGCCGCCCGCCGGGTACGCGCTGGCGGGTCCGGCCGCCGCCGAGGTCATCCACCTGATCGCCGAGCTCGCGGAGAACGGGGCCCGCTTCTCCCCCGCCGACACGAGGGTCACGGTGCGGACCGCGCTGGCCCGCGAGGGGTTGGTCGTCGAGATCGACGACCAGGGTCCCGGCCTCACCGGCGACCAGCTCGAGGAGATGAACCAACTGGTCTCCCTGGTCCGTGAGCCGGACGGGGAGGACGGCCGCACGGGCCTGGCGGTGGTGGCCCGGGTCGCCCAGCGGCTGCGGCTGGCGGTGCGTTTCCAGACCAACCTCTACGGCGGGGTGCAGGCGCTCGTCCGCCTCCCCGCGAGCCTGCTGCAGCGGACCGAGGAGGATCCCGCGGGCCGCGAGCAGCCGGAGCACCGCCGTCCCGTTCCGGCCGCCGACACCCTTCCCCTCGCCCAGGTGAGGTCCGACCGGCCGGAGCTCAGGACCGTGCCGGCGGCCGGACGCGTGGTGCGGGGCCGTCCGGCGCGGGGCGGCCGGACGACGGGGGCCTCGCCCGCGGTGTCCGAGCCCGTCTCCCCCGCGTCCCCCGTCTCCCCGGCCGACGACGCGTTGTTCGGCCCGTACACCGGGGGCGCCTGGCGCGCCGCCGACCGGCCGGGCGGTCACTGAGGTGGCCCGGCCGCACCCGTGGGTGACCCAGGAGACGACGTCGGTCCGCGCCTACGCCGTGACCGTGGGCCGGACGCGTCCGGCCGTGCCGCTGGAGTCCGGCTCACTGGTCCGGACGGCGGCGAGCCCCCCGTACGAGGCGGTCTCGCCGGAGGGCCTGGCCGCGGTGCGGCTCTGCGCCGGGCAGGCCCTCTCGGTGGCCGAGCTGGCGACCCTGCTCCAACTGCCGCTGCAGGTAGCCAAGGTGGTCGTCGCGGACCTCCTCCACGGAGGCTTCCTGATCCACGCCATGCCCGACCGTTCCGCCGACGGCAGCGACCCCTCACTGCTGGAGGCCGTCCTGGACGGCCTCCGCAACCTCTGAGGAGCCACTGCCGGCCGGCCTCAACCGGCCTCGGCGAACTCAGTCGTCGAACTCGACCGTGGAGCACACCACGGCGTAGGTGGAGTAGCTGCCGTTCCACGACGCCCAACGGGTGCCGGCGGCGACCACGTCACCGTCGCAGTGCTGCTGCTTGCCGTGGTCACGGCCGTCGTGGTGCCCGTGGCCCCTGCCGTGCTCGTTGCCGCGGTTCTTGCCCTCGTCCTTGCCCTGGTCCTTGCCGTGCTCGCGGCCCTCGTCCTTGCCGTGGCCCTTGCCCTTGCCGTGCTCGTGACCGTTGCCCTTGCCGTGGTCGCGGCCCTTGTCCTTGTCCTTGTCCTTGCCGTGCTCGCGGCCCTCGTCCTTGCCCTGGTCCTTGCCGTGCTCGCGGCCCTCGTCCTTGCCGTGGCCCTTGCCCTTGTCGTGCTCGTGACCCTTGTCCTTGCCGTGGTCGCGGCCCTTGTCCTTGTCGTGGTCCTTGCCGTGGTCGCGGCCCTCGTCCTTGCCGTGGTCCTTGCCCTTGCCGTGCTCGTGACCGTTGCCCTTGTCGTGGTCGCGGCCCTTGTCCTTGCCCTTGTCCTTGCCCTTGTCGTGCTCGTGACCCCTGTCCTTGCCGTGCTCCCGGCTCTTGTCCTTGCCGTGCTCGCGGTCCTTGTCCTTGCCCTTGTCCTTGCCGTGCTCGCGATCCTTGTCCTTGTCCTTGCCCTTGTCCTTGTCCTTGTCCTTGCCCTTGTCCTTGTCCTTGCCGTGCTCGCGGCTCTTGTCCTTGTCCGCGTCCTTGCCGTGCTCGGAGGACTGGGCGTGGTGCTGCTGATCGCGGGGGGCGTCCTCCGCGGCGGCGCTGCTCACGCCCAGGGCGGCGAGAGCGAAGGCGGCGACGACGGTGACGGTGGCGCGGCGTACGCGCATGGGTTCCTCCAACGGGAGAGAGGCAGGGAACGCGACCGGCGGATGTGCCGTCGCGCGTGGACGGAATTCCCCTCTCCCGCCGCCCTCGGCCGCCTCGGCCCCCGCATTCACCCGTGCGAGCCGGAACCTTGCGCCGCACGACCGCACCGCGGAGGTCCGCTCAGGCGGAGGCCGCCCCCCGCGCTTCCTCCCACTCGTCGGCGAGCAGCGCGTAGGAGATCCCGTCGATCCAGCCCAGATCACGGTGCAGCGACTCACGCACGGTGTACTGCTCGCGCCGCATGCCGAGCCGTTCCATCAGGCGCCAGGACGCCTCGTTGTCGGCGAAGGCGTTGGCCACCACGCGCCGCAGCCGCAGCTCCTCGAAGCAGACCCGCAGCAGCGCACGGCACGCCTCGGTGGCGTACCCGCGGCCACCGAGGTCCGGGTCGAGCACCCACCCCAGCTCGGCCTGGACGCCGCGGGCGCGATCGGCGACCTCCCGCTGCGCCCAGGCGTCCTCGACCCGCAGGTAGAAGTCACCGACGACACGACCGTCACGTTCCGCCACCAGCGTGGTGGCCAGCCGGTCCGGCGCCGCCAGCAGCCGCCGCCAGTCGTCGAGGCTCCCCGGCCGGAACGTCAGCCAGTGGGACACCTCGGGCAGCCCCCGGTAGCGCCACATGGCCTCGGCGTCGCCGGGGGTCACCCGGCGCAGGGTCAGCCGTTCGGTGGCCAGCGGCCAGGACAGGGCGGACAGCGGGTCGGTGGTCGCGGACGGAAGCTCGGTCGTCATGCCGACCGGCTTTCCAGCGCCTCGAGGGAGGACAGCAGCCCGAGATCGGGGTCGCCGAAGGCCGCGCGCAACTCCTGGAAGGCGACGACCTTCTCCTCGCCGAAGCGGCGGACATGAGCGGCGTACTCGTCGGGCGTCAGCAGGGAGGTGGGCCGGGACTTGCTGTGGAACTTGTCCGCGTACATCACCAGCTTCTCCTCCACCGTCTGCGCCACGTAGTCCCCCGGCGGCAGCGGCAGCCCCTGCCGCTCGATGTCCTCGCGGGTCACCCCGACACCCGTGTGGCAGGAGCAGAACCGCCGCAGGGTCTCCGGCAGCCCGGCCTTCTCCAGCGCCTCATGGCCGAGCACCCCGTGCCGGATGTAGTTCTTGTGATCCAGCACCCCGTCGTCCGAGTAGAGCCGGTAGACCCCGATGTCGTGCAACAGGCAGCCGGCGCGCACCAGCTCGGCGTCGACGTCGAGCCCTGACGCCTCGATCAGGTGCTCGGCGATCCGCCACACGATCTCGCAGTGGGTGTGGACCGACCGGAACGCCTCGGGGGTGGGCGCCCACTCCTCGTGCAGGGCGCGGATCTCTTCGGGCGACGGGATGCTCATCCGGCGAGGCTAACAACCCGTCCCGGCGGCCTGCCATCCGGTTTGCCACGCCGCTCGCCCCCCTCCCCCGGTGGCCACGGAGCGTGGCCTGGAGCCGGCCGACGCCTACGGCGTCGTGACCGTGATCATGAAGCGGGCTTCCCCGAAGGCCGGCGGCGCGCAGGGTGGGGCGGTGGCGGTCGTCAGGTGATCGGTTGTCGCTCCGTCAGGTTCGCGGGGTGGGAGCGTGCACCGCACACCGCTCGGTGGCGGTCGGCGCCGGATGGCTGATCAGGCGGCCGTCCGGCGTGATCGCGATCAGCCGTCCGGCGTACGAGGCGAGGGCGTGCGACGGCGGGAACGGCGCGACGCCGGTGAACGGCGCCGGGCCCGTCACCGGCGGCCGGCCCGCCAGGCCGTCCGGGGTGAGGGCGTACAGCCGGGCGCTCAGGGACACCAGCGCGGTCGCCCCGCCGGCCGGGCCCAGCGTGCGCCAGGAGGCCGACGGACCGGTGGCCGGACGGTACGCCAGCCGGTCGCCGGCGGTGACGGCGAACAGCCCCGCGTCGCAGAGCGCCAGGGCCACCGTGTCCGGCGGCACCGTGCCCGCGGTCCGCCAGGGGGCGTGGGAGGGCAGCGGGTCCCGCTCGAGCAGCCTGCCGTCCGCGGTGACGGCGTACAGACTCAGCGGCAGCGGACCGGCCGCCTCCCGGGGCGCGGTCAGACAGCGCAGGCCCGGCTCGGGGGCCACGTCCACCCGGCGCCACGGCAGGTTCTGCTCGGAGGGCTCCCGGCAGAACAGCTCGCCGTCCGCCGAGGCCGCGAACAGCAGGCCCTCGCAGGCGGCCACCGAGCGCAGCCCGTCGGCACGGCCGATCACCTGCCACGGCTCGCCGGGAACCGCCCCGCCCAGCCGGTCCAGGACGTTGCGGGTGATCCGGTCGGCAGCCGGATCGCCCAGCGCCCGGCCCCAGTTGATGGTCGCGGCGTTGAACACGGTGCCCGCGCCGAGCCGGAAGACCCCCATGGTCGCCCAGCCGCCCTGTCCCCAGCGCCGCCAGTGCCGCAGATCCGCGGTGGCCAGCACCGCGAAGGAGGAAGGGGTGCCGTCCCGGCCGGTGGCCCGGGGCGTGCCCGCCGACCAGTCGAGTTCGCAGGCGTCGGTCTCGTAGCCCAGCGCGCCGAGCGCGAAGGAGTCGCCGTCGGCCAGACCGGTCCCCTCGAACACCCAGTGGTCCGCGAAACGCACGGTGTACGACTCCCGGCCGATCACCGCCATGCCGTCGCCCCAGGCGCCGGCGCCGTTGCGGAAGCTGACCCCGGTCATCGCGTTCTCCGGGCGGCCGACCGGGGCGCTGGACCACTCGACCGTGGTGAGGCGCGGATCCACGGCCGAAAGCGGGTCGGTCGCGGCGTCGCGGTGGCAGACCATGGTGCGTCCGCCGTCCTCCAGCCGGATCTGCCACCAGGCGGTGTTGGCGGCGAAGAAGGCGAGGTTGCCGCCCCGCCGGGCGAACTCCTCGACGCTGTCGCGCATCCCGGCCGTCCAGTACTCGTCGTGCCCGTTCACCACCAGCAGGCGGTAGGCCGACAGGAGGTCGCCGCCGTCGTGCAGGTCCAGGTTGGAGCAGTACTCCACCCGGTAGCCGGCCGCCGGCAGCCAGCGCAGCAGCGGCTCCTCCCAGCGCTCGGGGGGCGGCCCTCCGCCGGGAGAGTCGAGGCGCACCCGGGTGGCCCGGCCGGGCTGCTCCGCGTAGTACAGGCTCCGGCCGGGCTGGCCGGACCGGTGGTAGGCGCGCCAGGTGGCGAACGGCACCGAGACGAGGATCGCCGAGGTCTCGCCCGGCGTGGCGGCACGCACCACGAACCACACCTCGTGCTCGGCGTCGGTCAGCGGCTCCGGTTCCTCCTCCCGGTCGTCGTGGAAGACGGCCCGGCAGAGGGAGCTCGGCCAGTCGCCGGGTATCTCCAGCTCCCATGACGTCCCGCAGACGGGGGCCTTGAGCATGACGGCGCCGCCGACCGGGTCGCTCACCACGACCCGCCCCCGCAGCGGACCGCCGTCGCCGGCGGAGACATGGAACCGCAGCCGCCCGCCCTGCGGAACGGACGTCGACTCCGCCCGGACGACCGGGCGGGGCACCGGGGCGGTGGCGCCGGCCGGGCGGGGCGCCGGGCCGGTGGCGCCGGGCATCAGGACTCCCCTCCCGCGGCCGCCGCCGCGGCCCCGGCCGGCACCAGCAGACGGGGCAGGTCGGACAGGCGGGGCGGCGTACCGCAGGCCGACGCCACCACGACCTCCTCCAGCGCCTCCAGGTGGGCCCGGATCGTCTCCGGCGGCAGATAGGCGGTGTCGGCGGTCAAGGTGACGGTCAGGGCCTCGTCGTCACCGGTCACATGGACGCAGTACCGGCAGGCCACCCGCTCCTGGGTGGCCGGGAAGTCGAACACGGTGTCGCGCCGGGCCTCCCGCAGCGCCTCCGGATCCGGGGAGCCCTCCGCGGCCGGCCGCTCGGCCAGCCGCATGTCGTTGAAGCAGCAGTACGGATGGACCTCCGTGCCGCGCTCCCGGCCGACGCGGGCACGCATCGCGTCCCAGTCGCCGGGCGGGTAGGAGGCGGCCCGGTAACCGGCGAGCGCCGCCCGCCACGCCCCGGGCAGCAGCTCGGTGAAGGTGACGGACGCGTCCGGTGTCTCCAGCAGGAAGAGGGCGTCCTGCGAGAGGGTGGACACCATGTCGCGCAGGTCCCGTCCGGCGCGGTTGCCGGCGATGGGCATCACGGCGGCCAGCGGATGCCCGTGCCCCGCGGCCACCAGCGCGGCGCACGCCGCCAGCAGAACCGTCGAACCGCTGACCCGGTGCGCGGCGGCCACCGCGTCGGTGGCCCGGGCCAGCGCGCGGGACACCAGCCGGCCGGTCCAGAACCGGGGCGTCAGAGGCTCGGCCACCGGCTCGGGGAACATGGCCGGCGGCATCCGCCGGTAGCCGTCCTCCCACAGCGCCAGCGCCGCCGCGCCGCGCCGGCGGCCCTGGGGACCGTGCTGCTCGAGCGCCAGGTCCAGCGGGGCGGTGGCCGGCGGGCCGCCCGCCGAACCGCGCCGGACCAGCAGCCGCAGGTCCCGCACCAGCACCTCCATGCCGTGCCCGTCGGCCGCCAGATGGCACACCGCCAGGACGGCGTGGGTGACGCCCTCAGGACCGCGCACCGCGCCGACCCGCACCGGCCACTCGTCCCGGTAGCCGAACCGGGCGCCCGACAGGCGCTGCAGGAGCGCGGCTGCGGCCGGGCCGGCCGCCGGGCCGGCCGCGTCGACCACCTCGGCCTGGAGCACGCCGTCGGCGAACAGCCGCTGCCGGTCCTCGCCGTCCGCCGTCTCCAGGCGGGTGCGCAGCGCCTCGTGCCGGGCCATCAGAGCGGCCACCGCGGCCGTGAACCGTTCCTCGGGAACGGCCTGTCCCCGGCCGGCGAGCGGCAGCACCCGGCCCAGGTTGAAGTAGTGGTCGTTGGGCGCGGTGCGGCCGATGGCGTGCCAGATGGCCCGCTGCCCCCAGGTCAGCGGCGCCCGGCCGGCCCGCTCCCCGCGGAACGGGACGGTCAGGCGGACGCCGCCGGAGGGCCCGTCAGACATCGGCCGGCCGCAGCCGCCCGGCGAGCCCCGCAGGGCCCTCATGGTGGAACGCGGGATCGCCCAGGTCGACCTGGAGGCCGAACTCCTCCTCCAAGGCGTCCGCCAGCCGCAGCAGGGCCAGCGAGGAGACCCCGAGTTCGGCGAACGACGCCCGGCAGCCGAGGACCTCGGCGGCGGAGAGCTGCCCGTCGGTGGCGGCCGAGACCATGTCGGCCAGCCGCTCCTCCAGACCGCTCACCGGGACGCCTCGTCGGCGATCCGGCGGCGCAGGCTCAGCGGGCGGATGTCGGGCCACACCTCGTCGACATGGGCCGCGCACTCCTCCTCGCTGCCGGTGAACCCCTCCGCGCGCCACCCGGGCGGCAGCGGCGCGGCGGCCGGCCACAGGGCGTGCTGTTCCTCCTCGTTGACGACCACCTGGTACCGGGGCTCCGCTGTGCTCACTGCTGCTCCTCGAGAAGGTCGGCGACGGCGTCCGCGACGCCGCGCGCGGTGGGGGTGTCGAAGAAGACGTCCAGAGGGACGACCACACCCATCTGCTTGCGGATACGGGCCGCGATCGCCGTGATCATCAGCGAATGGCCGCCCAGGTCGAAGAAGTCCTCGTCGGGGCCGAGGTCGTCCAGGCGCATCACCTCCCGCCAGACGGCCAGGACGGCGGCGGTCACCTCGTCCTCGCCCTCCCCCACTGCGGGCCCGCCCTCCGGGCGCGCCTGGTCCACGCCGTCCTCGCGCGGCGGCTCGGGGAGCGCCGCCCGGTCCACCTTGCCGTTCGGGGTGAGCGGGAAGCCGTCCAGGAACACGTAGCCGGACGGCAGCACCGCCGGGGGCAGCGCGGCGGCGAGCCACTCGCGCAGCTCACCGGGCCCGGGCCGCGGCCCGTCGGCCACCAGGTAGGCGACCAGCCGGGCGTCGCCGTCGGCGCCGCGCAGCGCGGCCGCGGCCTGGGCGACCCGGGGATGCGTGAGCAGACGTGCCTCGATCTCGCCGAGCTCCACCCGGTGCCCGCGCAGCTTGACCTGGGTGTCGGCCCGGCCCGCGAACTCCAGGGCCGCGCCCGGTCGCCGACGGCGCACCAGGTCGCCGGTGCGGTACATCCTGGAGCCGGGCGGGCCGTACGGGTCGGGCAGGAAGCGGCGGGAGGTGAGCCCCGGCCGGCCCCGGTAGCCGTGGGCGACGCCCAGCCCGCCGAGGTACAGCTCGCCCGGCAGGCCGCAGGGGACGGGCCGGAGCCGGTCGTCCAGCACGTAGGCGCGGGTGTTGGCGAGCGGTCCGCCGATGACGACCCGGCCGTTCTCCTCGACGGGTTCGGCCAGCGTGGACCAGACGGTCGTCTCGGTGGGGCCGTAGGCGTTCACCACCCGCCCGGTCCGGGCGGTGAGCTCCGCGGCCAGGGGGGCGGGCAGCGCCTCGCCGCCGGTGACCGCGGTCAGCTCCGGCCGGCGCAGTCCGGCGTCCACCATCACCCGCCAGCCGCTGGGCGTCGCCTGGGCGTGGCTGACGCGCTCCCGTTCCATCAGCTCGGCCAGGGCGGCCCCGTCCAGGGAGCCGCCCTCGGGGGCGAGCACCAGACAGCCGCCCGTGGTCAGCGGCAGGAACAGTTCGAGGGCGGAGATGTCGAAGGACAGCGAGGTCAGACCCAGCCAGCGGTCCCCCGGGCGGGAACCGAGCCGCTCACCCATGCCCGCCAGGAGGTTGGCCAGCGCGGAGTGCGGCACCTCGACGCCCTTGGGGGCGCCCGTGGAGCCCGAGGTGTACAGCAGGTACGCCGGATGGGCGGAGGAGGGGCCGGCGGGCGGGGTGGCCTGCGGCGCTCCGTCCTCCAGGGCCGGCGTCAGCTCGTCCGGCCCCTGGGGGAAGCGGGTGACCCGGACGGAGGGCGCGGCGTCTCCGCGGACGAAGGCCAGCCGCTCGGCCGGGTAGTCGGGGTCCAGCGGCAGATAGGCCGCGCCGGCCGCCAGGGTGCCGAGGACCGCCACCACCTGCTCGGCGGAGCGCGGCAGTTCCACGGCGACCAGGTCGCCGGGACCCACGCCCCGCGCTGCCAGCCGGCCGGCGAACGCGGCCACCAGCGCGCCCAGCCGCCGGTAGGTCCAGCTCCGGCCGCCGCAGACCAGGGCGACCGCGTCCGGCGACCCGGCGACCCGCGCGGCGAACAGCTCCGGCACCGTGGCGGCCGCGGTCTCCGGCCGGGCGGCCGGGATGTCGAGCTGCGCGGCGAGCTCGTCGGCGGGCAGCACCGGCAGGTCGCCGAGCGGCGTCTCCGGGCCGGCGGCCGCGGCTTCCAGCAGGGTCGTGAAGTGCCGGACGATCCGCTCGGGGGCGCCCGGGGCGAACGCCCCGGCCCGGTACTGCAGGCTTCCCTCGAGTCCCGTGGCGGAGTCGACCAGCTGCAGGTGGGCCAGGTTGCGCGCGGTGCCCGCGAAGTCGGCCCACGACACCTCGGCGGACGCCTCGCCGAACCGCGGCGCGGGGACGTCCGCGCGCCGCCGGTAGCTGACCGACAGGGGCGTGAGCGCGGTGCGCGGGGTGAGCGCGCGCACCGCGCGGCCCAGCGGGACGGCGCGGTACCGGTAGACCTCGCGCAGCTCGGCGCGGACCGCCCGGGCGAACTCGCCGAAGGAGAGGCCGTCGGCGGGGGCGGTGAACAGCGGCAGTTCGTTGACGTACAGGCCCGCCGGGCGGGCATCGCCCGGCGGGCGGACCGACAGTTCCACGGCGGTGACCGGGGCCGGGTCCCCGTAGCGGCCCAGCAGGGCGTGCCAGGCGGCGGTGAGCAGTTCGAACCGGGTCACGCCGAGGGAGGCGGCCGCGGCGGAGACGGCGGTGTGCCGGGCTCCGGTGATCCGGAAGGAGGCGGCGGCTCCGGCCGCCGGGGTGGTGCCCGCCCCGGCGGCGGCGAGCCCCGGGAGCACCGGAGAGGCCGGCTCCCGCCACCGCCCGGCCCAGAACGCGGTGGCTCCCCGGACCTCCTCGTCGGCGAAGGGCCGCTCCGCGGTCAGGGGCGGGACCGGGCCCGCGGGCCGTTCGCCGCGGAAGGCCGCCGCGAGGTCGGCGAGGAGCACGTCCTTGGACTCGCCGTCGAACACCAGGTGGTGGGCGACGACCAGCAGGGTGTGCTCCCGTTCCCCGTGCCGCAGCAGCGTGAACCGCGCGAGCGGCCCGGCGGTGAGGTCGAAGGGGGCGGCCCGCTCGTCCTCGGCGGTCTTGCCGGGTTCCTCCCCGGTGAGATCCACCTCCCGCAGCACCGGCGGCGGGCCGGGCACCAGGGCGGGCCCTTCGGGGTCGATCCGGCACGCCAGCGCCGGATGACGGCGCACCGCCTCGGCGCAGGCCGCGGCCACCGCCGCCGGGTCGAGCGGGCCGTCCAGGGTGACGGTCAGCGAGAGGTGGTAGGCCGAGCCGGAGTCCAGCGCCTGCTCGGTGATCCACACGCCGTGCTGGGCCGGGGTGAGGGGGACGGGCGGGAAGGGGGCGGTCATCGGGATGTCTCCTCGTCCAGGATGCGGCGCAGCTCGCGCTTGACGACCTTTCCGCCTTCGTTGCGCGGCAGCGCGTCGCGGAACAGGACGGTGGCCGGCAGTTCGTGGGCGGCGAGCCGGTCGAGCAGGAAGGCGCGCAGGGCGCCCGCGGTCAGTTCGCCCCGGGGCACCACCACGGCGGCCACCACGCTGCCCAGCACCGGGTGCGCGACGCCCAGCGCGGCGGCGTCCGCCACCAGCGGATGGGCGTGCAGCGCGTTCTCCACCTGCAGGGTGGACACCTTGTGCGCCCCCGACTTGACGACGTCGCGTTCCCGGTCGATCAGGTGCAGGAAGCCGTCCTCGTCGATCCGGCCGAGGTCGCCCATCCGCACCCAGCCGCCCCGGAACACCTCGTCGTCCCGCTCGCCCAGGTAGCCGCGCGTCGCGGTGGGCGAGCGCAGCCAGATCTCGCCGGCCTGGCCGGCCGGCAGCGGGGCGCCCCGGTCGTCGGTGATCCGCAGGAGGTCGAGGGACGCGGGCCGCCCCGGGGAGTCCGGGCGTTCCGGGTCGAAGAGCAGGGTGACCTGGGCGGGCGCGGCCTCCGTCGAGGTGTAGTAGTTGGCGATCTGTGCCCGGGGGAACGCGCGGGCGAGCCGGGCCGCGACCGGCAGCGGCAGCGGCGCGGCCGTGGAACCGACCAGCCGCACGCCGTCCCGCCCGGACCGGTCCAGGGCCGGCGAGGAGAGCAGTTCGATCGCCATCGCCGGGACGACGAACACGCTGCCGACCCGGTGCTCCTCGATCAGCCGCAGGAACCGCAGCGGGGTGAAGTGCGGGGCGGCCACACAGACCGCCGCCGCGTCCAGGGCGTTGACCAGCATGGTCTGCCCGGCGTTGGTCCCGACCGGGAAGGCGTGCAGGAAGGCGGCGGAGTGCCGCAACGGGCGCCGCCGTTCGTCCAGGACGCAGCCGTACGCCAGGTTGGCGTGGCGGGCGGTGACGCCCTTGGGGACGCCGGTGGTGCCGGAGGTGTAGAGGATCTGCGCGTCGGCCGCCGGGTCCGCCGGGGGCAGGTCCGGCGGTTCCGGGAGGCCGGCGGCGGCCTCCTCGGTGAGCGTCCTGACGGCCGGCGTCCTGCCGGGCGGAGCCGGCGGCGCGGCCGTGGTGGCGTGCAGCAGCAGGGTGGCGCCGCTGTCGGCCAGGGCGTGCGCGGTGACCGCCGGGGCGAGCCGGGCCGAGAGCGGCACCGCGACCCCGCCGGCCCGCAGCACCGCGAGGAACGCGACGGCGTACTCGGTCCAGTCCGCGCCGCCGAAGCGCAGCCCCACCCGGTCCCCGGGCCGCAGGCCGGCCGAGCGCAGCGCGCCGGCCAGCGCCCCCGAACGGGTCTGCCAGGACCCGAAGGAGAGCCGCCGTTCCCCGTTGACGATCGCGGTCCGCTCCGGGTGCAGGGCCGCACGGTGGGCGAGCAGCCGGGGCAGCGACCCGGGCGGCGCGGGCCGCACGGCAGCCGTCCGGCGGGTCGCGGCGCGGGACGCCGGGGCGGTCACGACTGCCCCTCGGCGGTGGTCAGGGCCGCGCGGGCGCGGGCGCGTTCGCGCAGGCCGACCAGGTCGTCGGGCTCCGCGTCCGGCACCTCGCGGTCGAAGCGGGCCAGCGTCGGCAGCCGCAGTCCCAGGGCGACCAGGGCCGCCATCGCTAGGCCGAACAGCACGTACATCAGGGCGATGCCGCGGCCCGGCCCGGTGCCGATCAGCGGGCCGAGAAGGCCGGCCAGCGCTCCGCCGTCCTCCATCAGCGGGTTGAACAAGGAGGCGCCGAGCGGCGCGATCACCCCGTGCCCCAGCGGCAGCGTGGACCAGGCGACCAGGGTGTTCAGGGCGAACACCCGGCCGTGGAACCGCTGGGGGACCTTCGTCTGCACGATCGTCGCGTAGACGCCGTTGACCATGGACAGGGCGAAGGACATGCCGAAGACGCCGGCGGCGACCACCCACAGGTCGGCGCGGAGCCCGGTGACGGCGGCCGCCACCGCCAGCCCGGCGGCCAGTCCCAGCATGCCGCGCATCCGGTGCCGGCGCGGCCCGCCCCAGAACCCCATGGCGACGCCGCCGAGCAGCGCGCCCGCGCCGCCCGCCACCGCGACCCGGGCCGCCCCGCCGAGGTCGTCGAAGGCCAGCACCATCGGCGTGGCCAGCAGGAACAGCGGGGAGAGGAAGACGTTCAGGCCGGCGAACCAGAGCAGCATCGAGCGGAAGCCCCGGTTGCGCCAGGAGTACCCGAAGCCGTGCTTGATCTCCTCGCCCAGGGACTCCCGGCGGCTCCACGGCATGGTCCGCGGGAAGCGCACCACCAGCAGGACGCCGACGGCCAGGGCGTAGCTCGCCACGTCCAGGATCAGGATGCCCTGCAGGCCGATCACGCTCATCAGGGCCACCGCCACCAACGGCACCACGAACTGGGCCGCGCCGAAGGCGAGTTGGACCACGCCGTTGGCGTGCCCGAGGTAGCGCTTGGGCACCAGCTGGGGCACCGCCGAGGAATAGGCGAGACGCTGGAAGGTGAGGGCGACGGAGAGCACGGCGAGCAGCGGGTACAGGGTCCAGGAGTGCAGGTTCCCGGTCAGCAGCAGGCCCAGCATCCCCGCCTGGGTGGCACCGGCGGCCACGTCGCCGGCCAGCATCACCCGGCGCCGGTCGAGCCGGTCCACCAGGGCGCCCGCCACCGGCCCGACCAGGATGCCCGGCAGCATGGCCACGACCGCGTACAGGGCGTAGCGGGTGAGCGAACCGGTCTCCAGGAGCATCCAGACGGGCAGCGCGAACTCGGTCAGCGCGGAGCCCATGATGGAGGCCATCTGTCCGCCCGCGACGGTGAGGAAGCGGCCCATGCCGGGCTGCGGGCCCTCACCGGTCCCGGCCGCCGCCCCTGAGTCCTGGGGGTGTGCCCGGGCGTCCTGGGGCTGTGTCCCGGCGTCCTGGGGCGGCGTCCCGCCGGTGTCCTCCGGCTGCCCGGGCCGCCCGGTCTCGGCGTGGAACCACCACGAGTTGTCCGGGTCCCGGGACGGCAGCCGCGCGGTGTCGCCGTCGAGCAGCGCGCGGTGCACCGTGGTGACCGCCTCGGCGACGTCGGCGGCCCGGAACTTCACGAAGAAGTGGCCGCCCTGGTCGAGCACCGCCACCGCCGACCGCTCGGCGAGCAGCAGCCACTCCCGGTAGCGCTCCTGGTAGAAGTCGGCCGCCGGGTCCCGGTCGCCGACCAGCGAGATCAGCGGGGCGCGCAGCCTCGGCGCGCCCGCGGCGGTCTCGGCGATCGCCCGGGTGAAGTACTCCTCGGCCGCCTCGGTGTCCCGGCGCATGTTGCCGACGATGAAGAGCATCTGCTCCTCGTCGATCTCCGAGGTGTCCAGGCCCATGCCGGTCAGCCAGTTGACGTAGGCCCGGTCGTTGACCAGACGGTCCATGGAGGCGATCTTCGACAGGGCGGTCAGCACCCGGGAGCGGGGCCTGGCGAAGGGGAACTGGGCGCCGGTGTACACCGCCTCCAGCTCCCGGCCCGACGACTCGAGGAGGCGGGCGACGGCCACCGACAGGGCGCTGCCGACCGCGCAGTGGCCGTAGACCACCAGCGGGCCCTCGACGCGTTCCCGGATCTCCCCGGCGAGCCGCTCGGCGAGCTCGGGGAACGGCAGCCGCTCCTCGGTGACGCCGAGGTCGTTGCCGGGGACGGAGACCGCCCACAGCTCCACGTCGTCGGGCAGCAGGTCGGCCACCGGCTGGTAGACGACCGCGCTGCCGCCGCCGAACGGCACGCACACCAGGGTGAGCCGGCGTCGCCGGGGGTCCACCGGCCGGGTGAGGCGGTGCAGCAGCCGGCGGGGGCCGCGGTCGGCGTCGTCGAGCTCGGCCAGCGCGGCGAGTGCGGCGACCGTACGGCAGGTGAACAGGTCCATCACGCCGACCGGGCGGGCCCCCGCCTCGGGGAGCCGGCGGCGGGCCTTGGCGACCACCTGGGTGGCCAGCAGCGAGTGGCCGCCGAGGTCGAAGAAGTCCTCGTCGGTGCCGACCTCCTCCAGGCCCAGCACCTCGGCCCAGATCCGCGCGAGCACCCGTTCCGCCTCGGTGCGGGGCGCCCGCACACCGCCGTCGGCACGGCGGGCCTGCGGGGCGGGCAGCGCCCGGCGGTCCAGCTTCCCGTTGGGGGTGAGAGGAAGGGCGGACAGGACCACGAACGCGTTGGGGACCAGGTGCTCGGGCAGCGTGACCTTCAGCGCGGCGCGCAGCTCGGCCGGATCGGGCTCCGGAGCCTCCCGCGCGGAACGCCGGGGCACCAGGTAGGCGACCAGACGCCTGTCGCCGGGGGTGTCCTCGCGGACCACCACCGCGGCCTCGGCGACGAAGTCCAGGGCGCGCAGCGCCGCCTCGGTCTCCCCCGGCTCGATCCTCATGCCGCGGATCTTCACCTGCTGGTCGATACGGCCCAGGTGCTCCAGGGCGCCGTCGGGCCGGCGGCGGGCCAGGTCCCCGGTCCGGTAGAGGCGGGAGCCGGGCGGTCCGTACGGGTCGGGCACGAAGCGGGCGGCGGTCAGGCCCGGACGGCCGTGGTAGCCGAGGGCGACGGCGTCGCCGCCGATGTGCAGTTCGCCCGGGGCGCCGGGCGGCACCGGGCGCAGCGCCTCGTCCAGCACGTACAGGCGGGTGTTGTGGATCGGCAGGCCGATGGGCACGGTGCCGAGCGGTCCCTCGCACTCCCAGGAGGAGACGTCGACGGCGGCCTCGGTCGGGCCGTACAGGTTGGCCAGCGCGCACCGGGGCAGCCGGGCGGCGAACTGCCGGGCGGTGTCCGCGGGAAGCGTCTCGCCGCTGCAGACCACGCGCCGCAGCGAACGGCAGCTGTCCTCGAGTCCCTCCTCGGCCAGGAAGACCGAGAGCATCGAGGGCACGAAGTGGGCGACGGTGACCTGGGCCTCGTCGATGAGGTCGCGCAGGTAGGCGGCGTCCTTCTGCCCGCTTGGGCGGGCCAACACCAGGCGCGCGCCGGTGATCAGCGGCCAGAAGAACTCCCAGACGGAGACGTCGAAGCCGGCCGGGGTCTTCTGCAGGACGGTGTCGCCGGGGCCGATCCGGTAGGCGTCCTGCATCCAGCGCAGCCGGTTGGCGATGGCCCGGTGGGTGTTGGGGACGCCCTTGGGCCGGCCGGTGGAGCCGGAGGTGTAGATCAGGTAGGCGGTGTCGGCGGGCGTGGGGCCCGCCGGGCGGGCGCTGCCGGCCGGCGGGTCGGGCCACGCGGCGGGGTCGTCGAGGTGCAGGACACGGGCCGTGCCGCCCTCGGGCGCCGGTGTCCGCCGCTGGGTGAGCAGGACGGACGCGCCGCTGTCGGAGAGCAGGAACGTCAGCCGTTCGGCCGGGTACTCGGGGTCGAGCGGGGTGTAGGCGGCGCCGGTGCGCAGGACGCCCAGGAGCGCGGCGACCAGTTCGGGGGAGCGCTCGGCGCAGACGGCGACCAGGCTGCCGGGGCCGACTCCCTCGGCGGCCAGCCGGTAGGCGATCCGGTCGGCCGCCGCGTCCAGTCCGGCGTAGGTGAGGGCGTCGGCGCCCTCGAAGGAGACCGCCACCGCGTCCGGCGTGCGGGCGATCCGCTCGGCGACCATGGCGGTCAGCGTGGTGTCCGGGCGGTCGACGGCGGTGTCGTTGAACGCGGTGAGCTCGAAGGCCCGTTCCTCGCCGGAGAGGGCGTCGAGGGCGGACAGCGGGACGTCCGGACGGTCGGCCACCGCCCGCAGCAGCCGGTCGAGATGGCCGGCGAGGGTGGCGACGGCGGCCTCGGTGAACAGGTCGGTGTTGTAGTTGAACGCCCCGATCAGGCCCTGCGGCCACTCCTGGAGGAAGAGTTCCAGGTCGAACCGGGTGCCGCCGGCGCGCAGCCCGAACGGCTCGACCTCCAGTCCGAGTCCCTCCGGCGTCCCGCGTTCGACGGCGTAGTTCTGGACGGCCAGGACGGCCTGGAAGACCGGCGGGCGGCTGACGTCGCGCGGCACGTTCAGTTCGGCGACCAGTTGCGCGAAGGGCAGTTCCTGGTGGGCGTACGCCTCCAGACAGGTCTCCCGGACGCGCTCCAGCAGCTGGGTGAAGGACGGGTCTCCCTCCAGCCGCGCGGGCAGGGCCAGGACGTTGACGAACATGCCGATCAGCGGCTCGAGTTCGGGCTCCGGGCGGCCCGCGACGGGCGAGCCGACGGCGAAGTCGCGGCGGCCGCCGTATCGGGCGAGCAGCACCTGGAAGGCTGCCAGCATCACCATGTGCACGGTGGCGTCGTGCCGGCTGCCGACGGCGGCGAGCCGGTCCAGCAGGTCGCGGGGGACGGTGAAGCCGTAGCCGGCTCCCTCGAAGGTCTGCCGGGGCGGGCGGGGCGCGGCCAGGGCCAGCTCCAGGGGTTCGACCTCCGCCAGCTCGTCCGCCCAGTGGGCGACCTCGGCGGCCAGCCGGTCCCCGGACAGCCGCTCCCGCTGCCAGAGGGCGAAGTCGCCGTAGTGGACCTCGAGTTCGGGAAGCGGGTCCGGCCGGCCCGCCGTGTACGCCGCGTATCCGCGCAGCAGTTCGCCGACCAGCACCTCGCTGGACCAGCCGTCGCCGACGCTGTGGTGCACCACGAGGAGCAGCACATGGTCCTCGGCGTCCAGCCGGATCAGCAGGGCGCGCCACAGCGGGCCCCGCTCCAGGTCGAACGGCTCGGCGGCCGCCTCGTCGGCCAGCCGCGCGGCCTCCGTCTCGTCGCCGGCGTCCACCACCGGCAGCTCCACGGGCAGTGAGCCGAGGATCTCCAGCGCCGGCCGGCCGTCCTCGGTGGCCGGGTAGCGCGAGCGCAGGGTCTCGTGCCGCCGGACCGAGGCGTCGAGGGCGCGGCGCAGTGCGGCCCGGTCCAGGGGGCCGCGCAGCCGGCGCGCCACCGGGATGTTGTAGGCGGCGGTGCCCGGCGCGAACTGCTCCATGAACCAGAGCCGTTCCTGGGCGAAGGACAGCGGGACCACGGCGTCGTCGGGGCGGCGCGGCACCGCCCGTCGGGCCGAGGCGCGGGAGCGCAGCCGCCGTTTGAGGAGTTCCCGCTTCGCCGCCGAGAGCTCGTCCGCGGCGGGGGTGGTGTCGGTGCTCATGAGACGGTGCTTGTCCCTTCGCGGACGTCCTGCGCCAGGGCTTCCTGTGGCAGGACGTCCTGCGCCAGGGCGTCCTGGGCGGCGAGCAGTTCCTCGGCGGTTTCCTCGGACAGCTCGGCGAGCTCGGCGACCAGGGCGGCTTCGACGGCGTCGGCGAAGGCGGCCACGGTGCGGTGGGTGAACAGGGTGCGCAGCGGCACCGCGAGATCGGCCGTCGCGCGGATGCGGGCGACCACCCGGGTGGCGAGCAGCGAGTGCCCGCCCAGGTCGAAGAAGTCGTCCAGGACGCCGACCCGCTCCACGCCCAGGACCTCCTGCCAGACCTCCGCCACCAGTTCCTCGGCCTCGGTGCGCGGCGCCTCGTAGGCGGGACGGGACCGGGCGAGGCTCCGCGGATCGGGCAGCGCGCGCCGGTCCAGCTTGCCGTTGGGCGTCAGCGGCAGGGCGTCCAGCACCAGCAGGACGCCGGGGACCTGGTGCGGGGGAAGCGTCGCCGCCAGGGCGGCGCGCAGCGCGTCCGGATCGGGCGCGGGCCGGCCCGCGGCGGCCACGACATGACCGACCAGGGCGTCCTCACGTACGGTGACCACGGCCTGCCCCACCCCGTCGAGGGCGAGCAGCGCGCTCTCGGTCTCGCCGGGCTCGACCCGGAAGCCGCGCACCTTGACCTGGCCGTCGATGCGGCCGAGGAACTCCAGGGCGCCGTCGGACCGGCGGCGCACCAGATCCCCGGTGCGGTAGCGGCGGGAGCCGGGCGGCCCGTCGGGGTCGGGCACGAAGGCCCGGGCGGTGGCGCCCGGCCGGCCCAGGTAGCCGTACGTCACTCCCGCGCCGCCCACCACCAGTTCGCCGGGCGAGCCCGGGGGCACCGGCCCGCCGTGCCGGTCGAGCACGGTCACCCGGGTGCCGCCGATCGGCACGCCGATGGGGGGCCGGCGCGCGGCGTCCGCCGCTTCGAGTTCGGCGGTGGTGGCGATGACGGTGGTCTCGGTGGGCCCGTAGGAGTTGACCACGCGGACAAGGTCGCCGAAGCGGGTGCGCCAGGCGGCGACGGCCTCCGGACGCACCTGGTCGGCGCCCAGGATCAGCAGCCGCAGGGTGTCCGGCCACGGCGTCGCGTCGAGGTCGGCGACCAGGTGGTGCCAGTAGGGGGTGGGCAGGTCCAGCACGGTCAGCCCGGCGGCGCTCTCGCGGGCCAGCTGCTCGGGGAGGCCCGCGCCGGGTTCGGCGAGCACCAGGGCGGCGCCCGAGGCGAGGGCCGGGAACACTTCCTCGGCGCAGGTGTCGAAGGAGAGGGAGGCGAACTGCAGCACCCGGTCGGCGGAGGTGATCCGGTAGCCCTCGCGCATCCAGGCGACGCGGGCGGCCAGCGCCCGGTGCGGGACCAGGACGCCCTTGGGCGTGCCGGTGGAGCCGGAGGTGTAGACGAGGTAGGCGCCGTCCTCCGGCCGGGGCGGCGACGGCGTGGCGCGTGCCGCGGGCCGGTCCTGGGGGTCCGCGGCGTCCGCCGCCCGGGCGGCCACCACCGGGACGCCGCCCGGGAGTCCCTCCACCGCGGTCCCGTCCTCGGTCACCAGGACCCGGGCGCCGCTGTCGGAGAGCATGAACGCCAGCCGGGCGGCCGGGTATCCCGGGTCCAGCGGCAGGTAGGCCGCGCCGGCCCGCCAGGCGGCCAGCATGGTGACCACCGCGAGCGGGCCGCGCGGCAGGCAGAAGGCCACCACGTCGCCTCGCCGGACCCCGTGCCGGGCCAGCCGGGCCGCCAGCCGGGCGCTCTCGTCGGCCAGCCGTCCGTGGGACAGCGTCTCGCCTCCGCCCACCAGGGCCACCGCGTCCGGCGCCCCGGCGGCGGCGCGGTCGACCGCCTCGAGCACCGTGCCGGGGTGGCCGGGCAGCGACGGCCCGTGGAGCACCGTCTCCGACGCCTCGGCCTCGTCGAGGACGGGCAGCAGATGGACGGGGGTGTCCGGGGCGTCGATCCCGGCGCGCAGCAGGGACTCCAGACGCCGTCCGAGCGCGGCGACCCAGGCCTGCTCCAGCAGGTCGGTCCGGTGACCGAGGACGGCCACCAGGTCGTTGCCCTCGCGCCGTACGTCCAGGGTGAGTTCGAACTTGCTGGCGGTGTGCCCGCCGTCCCCTTCGACGCAGGTCAGCCCGGCGAACCGGTGCTCCTCCAGCGCCCCGCCTTCCTGGGTGTGCACGGTCAGCAGGGTCTGGAACACCGGCGTGCGCCCGGGGTCGCGTTCGAGCCGGAGCTCCTCGGCGAGCCGCTCGAACGGCACGTGACCGTGGGTCAGCGCGCGCATCCAGGCGGAGCGGGTGCGGCGCAGCAGGGCGTCGAAGGTGGGGGCGCCGGAGAGGGCGGCGCGCAGCACGAGGGTGCTGGAGAAGTAGCCGACGGTCTCCTCGCTCTCCGGCGTGGTGCGGGCCGCGGTCGGCACGCCGACGCAGAAGTCGTCCTGCCCGGTGCAGCGGTGCAGCACCGCCTGGTAGGCGGCGGCCAGCACCATGAACGGGGTGAGCCGCCGTGCCCGGGCGAAGGCGTCCAGCTGCGGCCCCAGACCCCGCAGCCGCCGGGTGAGGAAGGCTCCGGCGCTGCTCGGCCGGGTGGGCCGGGGCCGCTCCAGAGGCAGTTCCAGCGCCGGCGCGCCGGCCAGCGTGTCACGCCAGTGCGCGAGCGCCTCGGCGACCTCCTCGCCGTCGGCGCGTTCACGGGTCGCGGCGGCGTGGGCCAGGAACGAGGGCGCGGGGGTCAGGTCCGGGGCCCGGCCCGCGCACACGTCGGCGTAGTGGCGGGCGAGTTCCGCGCGCAGCAGCCCGAGCGACCAGCCGTCGGCCACGATGTGGTGGAACACCAGGCAGAGCACGTGGACGTTCTCGCCGGTGCGCAGCAGCGCGGCGCGCAGCAGGGGGCCGCGGGCCAGGTCGAAGCCGAGGTTGACGCGCCGGGCGAGCTCGCCGGCCTCCGCCGAGGGGTCCTCCCGCAGGTCCGTCTCCTCCAGGAGCACCGGGGCGGGCGGTTCGACGACCGCTCGCGGGCGCCCGTCCTCGGCGGGGAACCGGGTGCGCAGCGCGTCGTGCCGGGCGACCACCGCGTCCAGGGCCGCCCGCAGCGCCGAGCGGTCCAGCACGCCGGTGAGCCGGAGCACCAGCGGGATGTTGTACGAGGCGTCCCCGGGCTCCAACTGGTTCAGGAACCAGAGCCGTTCCTGCCCACGGGACAGGACGGATCCGCTGACGGTGGTGTTCACTCTTCTCCTCGGGCCCGTACGGCCTGCCGGATACGACGGTGTGCGGGCATGACGGATCGCAGGCCTGCCGGTGGGGGGAGAAGCGCACGGGGCGCCACGGCGGCCGCGATTTCCGGCCACCGCTGTGCCGGTCATGCTAGGAGCGCGTCCGGCCGAGGGTCAATGGTCTGGACCAAGCGACGGACGCGGCGAGGAGGCAGGCCGCTTCGGCGCGCTCACCGGTCGAGCCACCAGGGCGCCGAAGGGCCGAACAGCTTGCCCCGCTGGCAGCGGCGGCTGCCGTGTGGTGCGGTGGGACCGCCGGGGTACGAGAGCGGCTCGGGCCGTTGTGGGGCGACGAGAGGAAAGGCTGTGGATACGGACCGTGAGGCGGGTGGGCGGGCGATGCTCGCAGGTCTGCTGGCGGCCAGCCACCTGATGCCCCTGGACGCGCTGCCGCAGACGGCCGCCGAACACGCCGGCGCCGCCGGTTTCACCGACCTGCGCATCTATGTCGCCGACGTCCGGCGCCGGCAGCTGCGTCTGCTGCCCGGAGCGGGTGAGACACCCCCGGACGCGGAACAGGTCATCCGTATCGAGGGCACGGCCGCCGGATGGGCCTACCAGTACGGCCGCATCACGTCGGCTCCACCGCAGGAGGCGGCAGGTCCCGGATGGTGGGTGCCCGTGGTGGACGGTACCGAGCGTCTGGGCATGCTGCGGCTGCGCTCCGCGTACGACGATGCGCGGGCCCGCGAGGACGTGGCCCGTCTCGCCGCGCTGCTGGCGCTGCTCATCGTCTCCAAGCGCACCTCCAGCGACACCCTCGCCCGCCTGACGCGGACCGAGCCGATGGACATCGGGGCGGAGATGGCCTGGAACCTGATGCCTCCGCGCACCTACGCCGACGGGCGGGTGGTGGTGTCCGCCTCGATGGAAATGGCCTACCGGATCAGCGGCGACGTGTTCGAGTACGCCATCGACGGCCCTCTGGTGCATCTGACGCTCTTCGACGCGATGGGACACGACGCCGCCGCCGGGCTGTGCGGAGCCCTGGCGCTCGGGGCCTGCCGCAGCGCCCGCCGCCGGGGAGCCGGCCTCGCCGCCAAGGGCGAGGCCGTCGAGCAGGCTCTGATCGAGCAGTACGACCACCGGCGGTACGTCACCGGCATCCTCGCCACCCTCGACACCCGCACCGGCATGCTGAGCTGGGTCAACCGCGGCCATCACCCGCCCGTGATCATCCGGAGCCACCGGTGGGTCAGCCACCTCAAGTGCCGACCGGCCCATCCCATGGGAACCGGCCTGGGGCTGCCCAGCCATGTCTGCCGCGAACAGCTCGAGCCCGGGGACCGCATCGTCCTCTACACCGACGGCATCACCGAAGCCCGCGGCCACGGCGACGAGGAGTTCGGCCTGCAACGCTTCACCGACTTCCTCATCCGCCGGCACGCCGACGGCCTGCCCGTCCCCGAAACCCTGCGCCGCCTGGTCCAGGCCGTCCTCGACTACCACCACGGCGACCTCCAGGACGACGCCACCGTCATGATGTGCGAATGGCTCGGTCCCGCCTTGGAGAACACCGAACCGGCGGCCATCCTGGCCGGGCTGCCCGCCAGCGATCTGCCGACCTCGAAGGAGGGGGACAGCCGACCGTGAACTCCGCCTTGAAGGTCGACCTCACCGACACCCGCGGACGGACAGCCGCCCTCACCGTGACCGGCCCACTCGACCTGACCACCGCGGCAGCACTCGGCCGCGGTGTCGAGAACGCGCTCAGCGAGCACCCCACCGTCATCCTGGACCTGACAGGCGTCACCTTCTGCGACTCCTCCGGCCTCAACACCCTCCTGCGCCTGCGCCGACACGCCCAGGACACCGGCGGGCAGCTCGTCCTGGCCGCGCCGCCCCCGCAGATGCTGCGCCTGCTCACCCTCACCGGCACCGACAGCATCTTCCCCCTCCACAGCAGCCTGGCCGAGGCCTGGGAAGCACATCCCGCGCCCGGTGCTCCGCCCACGCCCTGACCGGCACCGCTTTGCTCCGGTTCGCTCCGGCGGACATCGGAACTCGACGTGCCGGGCCGTTCGCCGCGCCCATGGCCGGACGGCCTACCTCGCCCGGGCCCCGTCCGGGCCGTTCGCCGCGTCGGAGGCGAGGACCCGGTTGAGGGCGCTGTCCGGACGCGTCGACAACTCGTCCCAGGAGCCCTCCTCGACGACGCGTCCACCTGCGAGGACGGCGATGCGGTCGGCCCTGCGGATGGTGGCCGCGCGGTGCGCGATGACGACCGTGGTGCGGTTCTCCGTGCGGAGGGCGGCGGCGAGGGCGGCGTCGCTCGCGTTGTCGAGGTGTGCGGTGGACTCGTCCAGGACCAGGATCCTCGGCCTGGCCAGCAGCGCCCGCGCCAGGGCGATGCGGGCGCGCTGCCCTCCGGAGAGCGTGGCGCCCCGCTCACCGACCAGGGTGTCGAGCGGGGCGATCCGGTCGACCCCGCACAGCCGCGCCGTCCGCCGGAGCAGGCCGTCGTCCGCGTCGGGCGCCGCGAGCCGCAGGTTCTCGGCGAGTGTGCCGTGGAACAGCGGCGCCTCCTGCCCCACGAGGGCGACCGCCGCGCGCAGGTCGGGATCGCTCACGTCGCGGAGGTCGACGGGGTCGTCGCCGTCGGCCGGTGTCAGCTGGACCGTCCCCCGGGACGGGTCCCAGAAGCGGGCCAGCAGATGGGCGCAGGTCGACTTGCCGGCTCCCGAGGCGCCGACCAGGGCGAGGGTCCGGCCCGGCGGGACGGTCAGGTCCAGGCCGTCCAGTACGGACCCCGCGCCGTAGTCGAAGCTCACGTCACGCATCCGTATCCCCAGCGGGCCGGGCGGCAGCGGGCGAGGGGCCGCGGGCCCCGGAGCGAGGGCGGGGGCCTTGACCGCCGCGTCGACCCTGGCGGCCGCGGCGCGCAGGGCCACGGCCTGACTCAGCGCACGGGCCGATTCGGCGACCGGGCCGAGCAACGACAGGGCCAGCGTCATCGCCGCCGGGGCCCACGCCCCGTGGAGCCGGCCACCGGCCACGGACTGGGCGGCCGCGGCCACCACCCCGAGGACGGCGCCCACGATGAGCAGGTCGCGGACCGCGGCGGCGACGGCTTCCCCGGTGGCCTCGGCGCTCTGGGCGGACCCCACCTGCCGCCCCCGTCCGGCCAGCCTGCGGCGGTGTTCGCCCAGGGCACCGAAGGCGAGGAGTTCGCGCAGCCCGTCGACGGCCTCCACCGTGTCGGCGGACAGCTTCGCGAGGGCGGTCCGGGTCCGGGCGCCCCGCTCCGCACGCCGGCGCATCTCCGCGAAGGGCGCCACCGCCAGCAGCACGGCCGCCGGGAGAACGGCAGCCGGCAGCCAGGGGTCGACGGAGGCGAGAAGGGCGGTACCACCGGCGAACACCGTTCCGGACGCCAGCAGTTGGGCCGTGGTGTGGGCGTAGAAGAACTCCAGCGCCTCCACGTCGGCCATGGCGGTGGCGGCGAGGTCGCCACTGCGGCGGCCGGCGACCCGGGCGGGGGCGCTCCGGGCGAGCCCGTCGAAGACCCGTACGCGCAGGACGGCCAGCACGCGGTAGGCGAGGTCGTGCGAGAGGTCCATCTCCCGCCATGTCGTCAGGGCGCGCGCGACGGCCAGGGCGATCAGGCACACGACCGTCGTCGCCGAGGGCGCCCGGCCCTCGATGACGGCCGCGCCGACGGTGTGCGCGACGAGCGTCACCAGGGCCACCAGCGAGGCGTGTTCGAGCAGTGCGGCGAGACAGGTCCGGGCCGCCGTGCCACGGTGGGCGGCGAGGGCGGGGAGCAACGCGCGGAGGGCACCACGCGGCGGCGCAGCCGTGTGTCCGGCGGCGCCGTGGGAGTCGGCGACGCTGCGGGGGTCGGCAGTGCCAGTGGTGTCGGCAGTGCCGCGGGGGTCGGCGGCGTTGCAGGTGTCGGAGGTGCTGCGGGTGTCGGAGGTGCTGCGGGTGTCGGAGGTGCTGCGGGTGTCGGCGGTGCTGGTCATGCGGCGATCTCTCCTCGGCGGGTCCGGCCGGCCTGGACGAGCTGTGCGTAGACGCCTCCGGCCTCGATCAGGCCGGTGTGGTCACCGACCGCGTCCACCTGTCCCCCGTCGAGCACCACGATGCGGTCGGCGTGTCGGACGGCGGCGAGCCGGTGGGCGACCACCAGGACGGTCCGGCCCCCCGCCGCGGTCAGCAGTTCCCGGACGATGTCCGACTCACGGCGCTCGTCCACGGAGCTGGTGGCCTCGTCGAGGACCAGCACCCGGGCGTCGGCGAGCAGGGCGCGCGCGAGGGCGAGCCGCTGGCGCTGCCCGCCGGAGAGGGTGGCCCCGCGCTCGCCGAGGACGGTGGCGTAGCCGTCGGGGAGGGCGGTGATCTCGTCGTGGACGCCCGCGACGCGGGCGGCGTCCTCGAGGAGGTCGTCGGTGGCGTCCGGCCGGGCCAGCCGGAGGTTGTCGGCGATGGTGGCGTGGAAGAGGTAGGTCTCCTGGGAGACCACGGCGATGCCCCGGCGCAGGGAGTCGAGGGTGTACCGGGTCGCGGGCCGCCCGTCCAGGAGGACGCGGCCCTGCCGCGGGTCGTGGTGCCGCAGGAGGAGGGAGACGAGTGTGGACTTTCCCGCGCCGGAAGGGCCGACGATCGCCGTCGTGCGGCCTCCGGGCGCGGTGAAGGAGACGCCCCGGAGGGCGGGCGAGGGCGCGCCGTCGTAGGTGAAGGCGACGTCCTCGAAGCGGAGTTCCGGTGGCGCCGTCCAGTGCGCGGCCTCGGTTCCGGTGTCGCGGACGGAGGGCTCGGCGGTACGCAGGTGCGCGAGTCCGTCCGCCGCGGACGCTCCGAGGTAGCCGGCGTGCCACTCCCGGGCCAGGTCGCGGACCGGCCGGAAGCACTCGGAGGCCAGCAGCAGCACCAGGTAGGTGCCGGCCGCCGTGGTGGACCCGGTGACGGCCGACCAGGCGGCGAGGACACCCGCGGCAACGGTACCGCCCTGGATGGCCAGGTCGGTGATGCCGGTGTCGACGAGGGAGAGGCGCAGCTTGGCGACGGTCGCCCGGTGCAGGTCCGCCGAGCGGCGCTCCAGGCGTTCCCGGGTGCGGCCCACCGCCCCGGCGGCCCGCAGGGCGGGCATCCCCTGCAGGGCCTCCAGGTAGTCGGCGCCCAGACCTTCGTACGTGTCCCAGTGGTCCTTCCCGCGCGCCAGGAGGAGCCGGTCCCAGGCGCGCGGACCGGCCAGTGCCAGCAGCAGGGCGGGTACCAGGCCGAGCAGTGTCACCGGCTCGACGACGGCCAGGACGGTCAGGACCAGGGGCGGCACGGTGAGGGTGATCAGGAGCTGGGGCAGGTAGCGCGAGACGTACGTGTCGACGCCTTCCACCCCGTCGACCAGGGTGGTGCGGACGGCGCCGGCGCGGGCCGTCGTCAGGTGTGCGGGTCCCAGCCTGCCGAGCCGGTCGAGGAGTTCGTCGCGCAGGGCGACCCGTACCGCGGATCCGGCGCGGGTGGCGGTGCGCCGCTGTGTGACGGCCAGTGCGGCGCGGACGGCGACGACGGCGAGTACGGCGGCGAGCAGCCAGGGGAGGCGGGCCGTGTCGCCGCGCGCCAGGCCGGCCAGGGCCACCGCCAGCAGGACGGCCTGGGTCAGGTGGGTGAGGGTGACCGCGCCCTGCAGGAGGGTGGCCATGAGCAGGGGGCGTCGTGCGTGCCGTGCGGCGCGGCGCAGTTCCGGGTGGACGATCATGTGGTGTTCTCCTCGTCGGCGTGGCGGGTGCCGAGGGCCATGCCGTGGACGATCCAGTCGCGGCCGGGGGCGCCGCCGAGCGCGGCGCCCAGGTCCGCCTGCTGCCAGGAGCCGACGGGGCGGGCGGCCAACTGGTGTCGCAGGGCGGTGAGATGGGCGTGGTGGACGGCGAACCCGGCGCGCAGGTGGGTGCGGCGGATGTGCGGGGCGTCGGCGTCGGTGGGGCAGCCGTACGCGAGGAGGACGGCGCCCGCCTCCGCGATCCACGCCTGTCCGGCGGCCCAGGCGGCCAGTGCCGGGCGCGCCTCCCCGGTGGCGAGGCGGCGTAGCGCGCGGCCGTCGGGGGCGAGTTCGAGCAGGCCGGGCCTGGGCGTGCCGACGGCGGCGCACCAGCGAAGGTCGCCGCCCTCCCGGACGGCGGTGGCGAGGACCGCCCGCAGCGCGTCCTCGGACGGGACGCCCCGCAGTGGCGGCGGCGCGCTGCGACGGGCCAGGAGCTCGGTGGGCGAGGGCACGCGGGAGCCGCCGACGGCGGGGGTTCCCGGTGGGGGGATGTACACCTCGGCGAGCCCGTGGTCCGGCTGCCCGGTGAGCCCGTGCAGCCGGGCCACGGGCTCTCCGGCGCCCAGGGCGCGGGCGGCCAGGACGAGGGCGGCTGCGGCGTGGCCGGTGTCCAGGAGGAGCAGCGGCCAGGCGCGGTGGCCGTACTGGGAGGCGGTGCGCCGCACGGTGACGGACAGCTCCGCGGTCAGGCCCGGCCGGGTGCCGCCGGTGTGCCGGCCGAGGCGGTGTGCGCGGTGGCGCAGTGGGTCGTAGCCGTAACGGCCGGGCGGCAGGGAGCAGCCGGCGCCCACCGTCACCACGGTGTCCACCGGGTGCAGCGCACCGGCGGAGGGCACCGGTCGGAGGCGTCCGGCCTTGTCCGCGGCGGCCAGGGACAACCGCAGCAGTGTCCCCACGTCCAGGTCCCCGGCACCGGACCGGGACCCGGACCCCGCACCGGACCGGGACCCGGCACCGGCACCGGCACCGGCGGAAGCAGTCAGCGGAACCGGTGGTCCCGGCCAGGCACGGACCGCGGAGCCGGCCGGTGTCCGGGGTCCGGGGATCTGGGCGGAGCGGGCGGCGGCGAGGGCCGTGACCAGGTCGGCCGGGCCGTCGTCGGGGCAGTGGTCCACGGGTGGCGGTTCCTCACATGTGGGGCGGCGGGGCCAGCGTGAAGTCCTCCGGGGCCGCGGGCGCGGTGGTGCGCCAGCCCCGTCCGACGGCGGCGTCGGCGAGGCGGGGGCAGCCGAAGTAGCCGAAGGCGGCGGGGGCGTTGGGGAGCAGTCCGGAGACGAGGACGCGGGCCACGCGCAGCGGCGTCTCGGCCACGTCCTCGGTGGTGAGGTCGAAGGTCATGATCCGGTGACCCCGCTCGTGGAGGGTGCGCTCCAGCCGCTCCCGGTCGGTCGGCCGGACGGCGTCGACGGGCACGGTGCCGAGCGCGGGCTCGGTGAAGCGCCGGGCTTCGGCGGCCATCCGCGGGTCCAGCCACACCTGTACGTGGGCGCCGAGGTCCCGTACGTGCTCGAACTGCTCCCCGCAGTCGTCGAGGTAGCGGTTGTCGGCGCGGTGGTCGAGGTAGAGGCCGCGGGCGAGCAGGCCGGCGTCGACGGCCTGGAACACCCAGCCGTCGGGATCGGTGAGGCCCTGGGTGAACACCCAGGTGTGGACGGCCTCCAGCACGGCCTTGCGGGCGGCCTCGGCCGGGTCGTACTTGCAGGCGAAGCCCGCCGCGTACAGGCCGAGACGCGGGTCGTGCACGAGTGCCGCCATGCAGGGGGCGAACTCGGAGGGCATCTCGACGAGGTGCACGTCGAGTGCGCACCCGGCGAGGTCGTCGGCGAGGCCGGGGACACTGGCCGGGTCGATGCCGCGGGCGGGTCCGTCGAGATGCCACCACAGTTCCAGGGCGTCCCGTTCGACGATCTCCAGCAGCCCTCGTTCCGCGGCGTCGTCGATGCCCTGGCCGGTGGCTATGCCCGCGTAGTTGAGGTGGTGGGTGCGGGGCAGTGAACGCAGCTCTCCCTGGCGCCAGTTGAGGTGGGTAAGCGCCACGGGAGCCCAGACCTCGGTGGTCGTGCCGTCGGGCAGGCGCTCGAGGCCGCGGGTCCACAGGGCCGGGGTGTCGTCGGTGAGGGGACGGTAGGGGAACCGGGGGCGGGAGTACTGCCACGGGGCGTAGGCGGGCAGGTCGGCCGGCCCGTACAACCGCAGTCCCCTGTCCGCGAGCCGGGCGGCGGTGGCGCGCAGCGGGGCGAGCGGGTGATGCGGGGGCGGCAGCCGGTTGCCGCAGTAGCGCTCCACGCCCTCCGCTATCGCCGCGACGCGGGCGCCCTCCGGGTCGCCGAAGGTGGTGCCGAGGGAGACCCGGTCGGCGGGCCAGAGGCCGAGCCTGCGGGCGTCGGACATCTCGGCGGTGAGCGCGGTGTAGCGGGGCGGGGCTCCCGCCGGGTGCTCGACGGGCTTGACCTTGCGGACGATGCCGCAGACAGGGTCGACGAGGGCTTCCAACGGCAGCGCCGTCATCGCAGGACCTCCATGGCCGGGTCGACGGGGGTGGGTGGGGACGGGAGGACGCACAGGTCGAGTCGCACGCCGGCGGGGGCGATCTCCCGGCGGGAGCCGATCAGCCGTACCGCCGTGACGGGGTCCTCCCCGGTGTGGGGATTGCGGGCGTGGGCGGGGAAGTGGTGGCCGGCGATCTCCAGGCGCAGCCGGGTCCCGGCCGGGAGGCGGCGGGCGAGCCGGCCGAGCTCGACGGTGAACTCGCACTCGACGCCGGGCGGTTGGTGTCGCCGGACGATGCCGACGGCGAGCCGTTCGGCGTTCCCTTCGGGGAGGAGGGCCACGAGGCGGGCCGCCCAGTCGGCGGACGGGGTGTCGGCGGTGCCCCGCAGGCGCACCCGTGCCGCTCCCACCACGTCGAGGGTGCCGGGCAGAGGCCGGGTGGCGAACAGACAGCGGTCGAGGGGCCCTTCACGGGGAACGGCGAGGTCGTCCGAGCGGACCGGGTGGCGGGGGTCGGCGGTGAAGGCGGAACCGCGCAGCGGGATCAGCTCCGGCGTGTACGGTGCGCCCTCGGTGGTGGCGGGCAGCCACCGATCGGCGCCGCCGAGTGCCAGCGCCCCCTGGCGCCCGGGGGCGAGGTCGCCGGCGAGGGCGCGGCGGGCCCAGCGGACGTAGAGCTCGCCCAGGTTCACCCGGTGCGCGGGTTCGGCGCCGGGGCCGGGCTCGGCGGTGAGGCCGTGCCCCCAGGGGCCCATGAGCAGCCGCGCCGAGGGCCCTCCCCAGGCGTGCCAGAGGGCGAAGGTGTCGTCCGCGAAGTGGTCGTGGAGGCCCCCCACCGCGAGCAGGGGTGTCGTGGCCCCGGCCGCCCGGGTCACCGGGCGCCCCCGGTCGCGCTCGCGCCACAGCCCGGGCCACGAGGGCAGCTCCCGCCCCAGCCGCTCGGGCAGGGTGACGAGGGGCAGGTGGGTGAGCAGCCCGGGGTCCGCGGCGAGCGCTGCGGCGAGGGCCGTCTCGTCGGAGTCCGGCCGGTCGCCGTGTGCGGCCCACCATCCGGCACGGGCCGACAGCCGCTCCACCCCGGAGGGTTCGCGCGCGGTCTCGGCGGCTCCGAGGGCGGGGACGGCGACGAGAACGGCGTCGGGGCGGGCGTCGTCGGGCGCCTCCAGGGCGAGGACGAGGGCGCAGTGGGCGGCGTACGAGGCGCCGGCGGCGACGATCCGCCCGTCGCTCCACGGCTGACGGCGGATCCAGCGGGAGGTCCGCGTGCCGTCGGCGAGTTCGTGCGTGTACGGCCGCCACTCCCCCGCCCGCCACTCTCCCACCCGCCGCTCTCCCGCCTGCCGCTCTGCCGCCGACCCGAACCGGCCCCGTACGTCCTGGACCACGGCGGCGAACCCGTGGCGGGCCCAGCCGCGGGCCTCGGGCAGGTGCCGGGTCCGGTCGTAGGGGGTGCGGATCAGGACGGCGGGAAACGGGCCGTCCCCGGCGGGGAGGACCACGTCGGTGGCGAGCCGGCCGACGGCCGCGCCGGTCCGCCTCATCCGTCCTTCCCCGGCATGGGCGCGACGTCCGGCACGGGCAGCACGGGGTGTTCGGTGACGGTGAGGGTACGCAGGTCGATCTTCCGCAGACGGCGTCGTGCCGGGAGCCCCGCCGGGCCGGGGGCGTCGGCGCCGGTGGCCCACCGGACGAGGTCGTCGGCCAGCAGGGAGGTGAGCAGCCCGGCCGCGGGTCCGGTGAGTCCGTCCGTGGCGCCCGACGTGCGGGGTCCGCTCCAGTAGGCCGCCAGTTCCCGGTGGGCGGGGGTGGCGGCGAGCCGCCGGAGGCGTACGTGCGCGGACGTCACGTCCCCGGGGGCGGCGGCGAGCGGTTCGACGTACGCCTGCCGGCCCTCGCGGTGGCAGCGGAGCCAGGCGACACCGTGCTCGGGCAGCAGGTCCGCCGCGTCCCACAGGCCGTCGGGCACGGGTCCGTCGAGGCACCACACGACGGCGGCGGGTTCACCGTGCAGCAGATCGCCGAGGGTGGCCGGCGAAGCGGCGGAGTCCGCGGCGGGCGGGTCGGTCCTGGGCTCGGCGCCCAGTCCGGCCAGGCAGGCGGCGAGCAGTTCCGTGAGGACCGGGTCGCCCAGGAGACGGACCGCGCGGCGGGCGGCGGGCCACCGGGAGCTTGCCGGTTCCGGCGAGTGCTCGGCCAGATAACCGGCTTCCCCGAACGCCTCCAGGAGCCGGTCCAGTTCGGCGTCCGTCGGTGTGTCGGTGCTGCCGGAGAGCAGGGACAGGAGGGCGGCGTGGTCGGCTGCCGCGGTCCTGACGCTCAGGAACTCCCCTGAGTCGGTGCGCAGGGCGAGGCCCCGCCCGGGGACGGGAAAGACCTCGACACCGGGTGCGAGTCGGCTGCGGAACACGGCGACCTCCTGACGGACGGGTTGCGGGACGGGGCGTGGGCCCGCCCGGACGGAGCCGGACGGACCCACGGTCGAGGGGTGGGGCCCTCGGTTACTCCTCGGTGTCGTCGAAGGGGTTCTCGACGAGCGCGTTGGAGTGGGAGGCGGAGTCGTGGGCCAGCTGGCCCGGGTCCGCGATGGGGGCGAAGACCGACTCGTTGTCCATGAGTTCTCCTTCTGTTCCGGGGAGACGCGGCGTTCGGGTGAGCGCCGCGTCACGAACTCTAGATGAATATGATTTTCATATTCTAGAGGGCAGAGGGTGATCTGGGTAACACACCGGCCACCCCCCCTGCGGATCACGGCCCACCCGGCCGGCCACCCTCAACACGTCTGCCAGCAGGCCCGGGGTGACGACCTGTCGGGGCGGTCCGTCCGCCGCCACCCGGCCGTCCCGCAGGGCGACGATGCGCTCCGCGAAGCGGGCCGCGTGGGCGAGGTCGTGCAGCACCATCACCACGGTCAGGCCGCGCTCCTCGCGCAGCCGGACCACCGTCTGCAGCACGTCGAGCTGGTGGTGCAGGTCCAGGTAGGTGGTCGGCTCGTCGAGCAGCAGGACGCGGGTGTCCTGGGCGAGCGCCATCGCGAGCCGGACCCGCTGCCGCTCGCCCCCGGAGAGGGCGTCGACGTCGCGGTCGGCCCAGTCCTCCACCCCGACGTCCCGCAGCGCGCGGCGCACGACCGGGTCGTCGCCCTCGCGCAGCATGCCCAGCGGCCCGCGCGCCGCGTACCGTCCCTGACGGACCAGGTGACGCACGGTCATGCCGGGCACGGCGGGCGAGGACTGGTGCAGCAGGGCGGCCCGGCGGGCGGTGGCCCGCCGGGACAGCCGGGCGACGTCGTCGCCGCCGAGCAGCACGCGCCCCCGTTCCGGCCGCAGCAGACCGGCCGCCAGCCGCAGCAGGGTCGACTTCCCGCAGCCGTTGAGGCCGACCAGGGCGGTCAGCTCCCCCGGCGCGACGGTCAGATCGACGCCCCGCAGCACGGGGCGGGCCGGATAGCCGAAGTGGACCCCCTCGATGCGGATCCCCAGGGGCTCGGTCATTCTCTGTCCTCCGTCGGCATCAGAACGTACGGCTCGGCGCGCGGCGCACGACGGCCAGCAGCAGGGCGGCGCCGAGGCACGCGGTGAGCGCCCCGACCGGCAGGGTGAGCCGCCCGGAGTCCAGCGCGGCCGCCAGCAGCCGCGAGGACAGCTGCGCCGCCGCGTCGGCGCCGCACATGACCACCGCGCCGAGCAGGGCGGCCCCCGGCAGGCTCACCCGCAGGTCGGCGCCGAACACGGCCAGCGCCAGGTGCGGGACCAGCAGCCCCACGAACCCCAGCGCGCCCACGGCGGCGACGGCGCCCGCGGTCAGCGCCACCGCGCACAGCAGCGCCAGGGTGCGGGCCCGGCGGGCCGGAAGACCGGCGGCCAGGGCGATCTCGTCGCCGCAGCGCAGCAGGGTCAGCGGCCCCGCCAGCAGCCAGGCCGCGACGCCCCAGGCGAGGGCCCACGGCCAGAGCAGGTGCCAGTGCTGCCACACACGGCCTTCCGTGGTGCCGACCAGCCACTGCACCACGCTGCCGAGTTCGCCCGGCCGTACGAGGAGCACCATGGCGGTGAGCCCGCCGAGCACCGCCGACACCAGCACGCCGTGCACGGCCGTCCTCGCCGGGTCGCCGCCGCCGCGGCCGGCCAGCAGCCACAGCAGGGCGGCTCCGCAGCAGCCGCCCACGCAGGCGGCGACCACGACCGCCAGGGGTGAGTCCCAGCCGGCCACACCGAGGGCCGTCGCGGTCACCGCCCCGAGCACGGCGCCCGGGGTCACGCCGGTCACCTCCGGTCCCGCGAGCGGGTTGCGCAGCGCGGACTGGAGTACGAGCCCCGCGACGGCCAGGCACGCGCCCGACCCGAGCGCCACCAGCAGCCGGGGCAGGCGGAGCTGCAGGAGGATGTGCCGTTCCGTCGGGTCGCCGCCACCGCCCAGGACCTGCCAGACGGCGCCGGGGGACATCCCGCGTCCGGCGACCAGTTCGACGGCGGCCAGCACGAGGGCCAGCGCCGCGAGCGCCGTGAAACGCCGGCTCATCGCGTCTCCTTCCCGCCGGCCGGGGCACCGCTGCCGCTCCGGGAGCGGCCGTCGCCCGCGCGCATGAGGGCGACCCCGGCCGGGACGCCCAGAAGCGCCGTCCAGGCGCCCGCCGGTGTCTCCACCGGCGCCAGTGCGAGCCGGGCCGGAATGTCGGCGACGGTCACCACGACCGCGCCCCACGCGGCGGACCAGGGCAGCCACCGCACCGCGCCCGCGCCGGGAAGGAACCAGCGGGCCAGGTGCGGGGCGAGGAACCCCACCCACGCCACCGGCCCGCACGCGGCGGTCACGGGGGCGATGAGGACGACGGCCACGGCGAGCGCCACGAACCGCGCACGCCGGGCCCGCACCCCGAGGGCCTCCGCGTCCTCGTCGCCCAGCCGCATCACGGAGAGCACCGGGGCGCACAGGACCAGCGCGGGGACGGCGGCCGGCAGCCACGGCCACAGGCCGGCGACGTCGTCCCAGGTCCGGGCGGAGAGGGAGCCGAGCAGGTAGCGGTAGATCAGCTGCAGGTCGAGCTGGTCGGCCATCACCATCAGCACCAGCAGCGCGGCCTGCAGGGCGGCAGCGACCGCGGCTCCGGTGAGCAGCACGGCCGACGGGCTGCGGCCCAGCCCGGCGGCCAGCAGGGTGAGCCCGCCGCCGAGCGCGGCCCCGCCGACCGCCAGCAGCGGCTGGACCGCGAGCGGGATCGAGAGGGTCAGCACCAGGGGCGCGGCCACCCCGAGCGCGGCCCCGGAGGAGACGCCCAGCATCTCCGGCACCGCCAGAGGGTTGCGGAGCGCCTCCTGGAGCACCAGCCCCGCGGCGCCCAGGCAGGCCCCCGCGGCGAGCGCCAGCACCAGCCGGGGCAGGCGGAGTTCGGTGAGGACGATGCCGGCGAGCGTGGCCTCCCCCTCCAGGGCCGCGCCGACGAGCCGGTGCGGCGGGACGTAGGGGGTGCCCGCACTCAGGGCGCACACCGAGGCGGCGATCAGGAGGAGTGTCAGCAGGACCGGTTGGCGGTGCGTCCGCCACCGGGGCCGGGCGGGGCGCACCGGGCCGGCCGGGCCTGCCGCTGCGGGCCGGGCCGCGCTCACCGCAGCGCGGCCGTGGCCTCGTCGAGGACGATTCCCAGCGAGCGCGTGCCGCGCCCCTTCGCCCAGGCCTCCGGGTCCACCTCGTGGACGTCGCCGTTCCGGACCGCGGGGATCTTGCTCCAGAGAGGGTTCTTCGCCAGCTTCTCCGAGAGCTTGCCGTCCTGGTCCCCGAAGCTCATCGTCTCGACGAACAGCACGTCGACGCCCTGCGCGAGGATCTCCTCGAGGCTGTAACTGCCCTCGACGCCACGGGACTTCCACGGGTACTGGGCGATCTTCGGGAACAGGCTGGCGGCCACGTCACCCTCCGGGGTGGCGACGCCGAAGTTCTCGTCGCTGCCGTAGATGATCAGGGCCGTCCGGTCGCTGGGCGTCTTCTCGGCCTCGGCGAGCTTGGTCCGGAAGGCCCTCTCGGCCTTCTCGCCCTCCTCGGTGCGGCCGGTGAGCGCCGCGACGTCACGCAGGTAGCCCACGCTGTCCTGCCAGGTCTCGGGCTGCATCGCCCAGAAGGTGGTGGCGCCCTTCAGCGCGGGGGCCAGCTTGCCGTGGGTGTCTCCCAGCCCGATCACGAGGTCCGGCTTGTGGGACAGGACCGCCTCCACCTCGGGGGCTATGAACCCGCCGGGTATGACGTCGACCTCCTTGGCCTTGTCCTCGCCGAGGAAGCCGGGGTGGGCCAGCAGCGCACTGTTGGTGGCGACCGGCACGATGCCCAGCTCGGTCAGGATGTCGTCGCAGAGCGCGAACAGGCAGACGATCCGCTCCGGTCGCTTCTCCGGTGCGACCTTCGCGCCGTTGACGTCGGTCAACTCCGTCGCCGCCTTGATGGGTTCGACGGTCACCTCGGTCCTGGCGGCTGGTTCGCCCTTGCCCTCCGCGGGTTCACCCGACGGCGAACCGCAGCCGGCCAGCACGGCGGCGGCCGTCACCGAGGCGAACCATGTACGGACGGATTTCGACGGTGCTCGGAGCATCGACGCCCTCACTTTCTTCTCCGGGGTCCCGAACACGCTGAACATACATGATAATCGTTTTCATTGTCGTTCCCTTGGAGGTCTCCGTGCCCGCACCCCCCGCCGTGCTCCTCGTCTCCGACCATGTCGACGGCTGTGTCCACGTGGTGACCGTTCCGGACGGCGAGGTCGTCGCCCGCCTGACGGGGCGCCACCTGTCGGAGCACGCCGGTTTCCTGGCCCTGCCGGGCGGACGGACGGCCTGTGTCGACGACCGCCGGGGCGAACTGCTCGTGCTGGCCCCGTTCGGCGACCGGCTCGTGGAGGCCGCGGTCCCGGTCGCCGTGCCGGCCGAACACCTCGCCGGCGAACCGGCCGGCCGCCGACTGGCCGTCACCACCGGACTCGGCAGGAACACCGAGCCGTGGTCGGACCTGCTCACGGTCGTGGACCTCGCCACCGGTGAGGCGGCCCGGGTCCGCATACGCACCGGTGAACCCGGCGTGACCCTGACGGGTGGGCAGGAACCGCTGGTCGTGCTGCGCCATCGGGAACCGGGGGCGCTGGCCGTCCACCGCTTCACGGACCTCCTGGCCGCGCCTCCCGGCTGTCCGCCGCAGCCGCCCGACGCGCTGCTCCCCCTGCCGGACGACGGACACGGCGACGCCTACGAGCCCGCCTCGGGCCGGGTGTTCGCGGCCACCGGCGAGGGAGTGCACCGGGCCCGCCGGGAAGGCGGCGGCCTGACCGCCGAGCCGGTGATCCCCTGGGAACACCCGGCCCGCGGCTGGTACCTGCGGCTGGACACGCGCGGTCCCGCCCTGTGGAGCACCCTGCGGGGCGGCCCCACGGACCCGCTGCGCTGGCCGGAGTGGACCAACCACGCCTGGCGCCACGACCTGGCCACGGGCCGCACGTCGCTGACCGTCCTCGGACCCGGCCTGGTCTTCCGGCTCGCGTTCGCCCGGCACCACACCGCGTTCACCCGCATCCACCCGGACGGCGACGAACTGGTCCTCCTGGGCCTCGACGGGGCCGTCCGTCGCGTGCCGCTTCCCGCCATGGACGGCGCCCCGGGCCGCGCTGCCACCCCGTGGGAGGGCGTGGAGCGGCGGGCGGTGGCCGCCTCACCCGGGGCCGACTGGGTCGCCGTCACCCGAGGCGGCCACGGCGAGGTGCACATCGTCGACGCCACCTCGGGCCGGGAGGTGACCCGCCTGCGGCTGAGCACCCCGCTGCGTCACGGCGGGCACGCGACACTGCGCACGCCCGCCGACGGCGCCGAAGGCGACCCCGTGGGCCGGTGACGCCTCCAGGCGCGGGCCGTCGCGCCGCGGGCATGCGGTGCTGGGGGCCCTCGGCGCCGGGAGCGTTCCGCGCCGGGGCGCTCAGTCCTCCACCGCGCGCCTCACCCGCCGGGACGGGGCGAACGCGTACAACTCCAGGACCGGTGGCGCCTCGGCGATGCCGGGGCCCCCGTCCGTGACCCACGCGGCGATGTCGGCCGTCGCGTCGGGGTCGTTGACCAGGCCGAGCCAGACGGGACGGCCGCCGGCCTCCCGGCCGGCCGAGGAGGGCTGCACGACGACGACGTTCGCGTGCTCGCAGGCATCCAGGCAGTTCACCACCCGCACCTGGGCGACCGGGCCCAGCGCGGCCTTCAGGCCGGCGAGCTGCGCGGCGTGGTCGACGCCGGGGATCTTGGGCGTACCGCAGCAGCATCCCCGGCAGACGGTGACCGTGCACCGGGGGGCGGCGGGTGCCGCGGCCCTGGCGGGCGTCTTGCGGCGGCTCACGCGGCGGCTCCCTTCCAGGCCGACTCGCGCAGCAGGCGCAGCCCGTTGAGTGCGACGATGACGGTGGAGCCCTCGTGGCCCGCGACGCCCAGCGGCAGCGGCAGGTGGCCCACGAGGTCCCAGACCACCAGGCCGGTGATGAAGATCCCGGCGATGACCAGGTTCTGCACGACGAGCCTGCGGGCCTTGCGGGAGAGGGAGATCACGGCGGGCACGGTGGCCAGTTCGTCGCGGACGATCACCGCGTCGGCGGTCTCCAGGGCGAGGTCGGAGCCCGCCCGGCCCATCGCGATGCCGATGTGCGCCGCCGCGAGTGCCGGAGCGTCGTTGACTCCGTCGCCGACGACCAGGACCTTGCGGCCGGTGTCCTCCAACTCCCGGACGGCTTCCACCTTGTGCTGGGGCAGCAGTCCGGCCCTGAGGTCTTCGATGCCCACCTCGGCGGCGAGGCGCGCGGCCGCCCGGGGGTTGTCGCCGGTCAGCAGCACGGGCGCGTGCCCGGTGAGGGAGGTGAGCGCGGCGACGGTGCCGGCGGCGTCGGGGCGCAGCCGGTCCGCGACGCCGAGCACCCCTGCGGGCGTGCCGTCCACGGTGACCAGCACGGCGGTCCACCCGCCCTCCTCCAGCTCTCCGGCCAGGGCGGACGCCGCCCGGGCGGCCTCGCTGTCCGGCACGCCCTCCAGCAGCCGGGCCGGCGCGCCGACCGCGACCACGCGCCCCTCGACGGTCGCGGTCACGCCGACACCGGGTGTGGAGTCGAAGTCCTGCGCCGCCGCCGGGCCGAGTTGGCGCTCGCGGGCAGCGTCCACCACGGCCCGCGCCAACGGGTGCTCGCTCGGGTGCTCCGCCGCGGCTGCCAGCGCCAGCAGTTCGTCCTCGCCGAGTCCGGACCCGGTCAGCGGCCGGACGGCGGTGACGCGCGGAGTGCCCTCGGTGAGGGTTCCGGTCTTGTCGAGCGCCACCGCGTCGACCTGGCCGAGCCGCTCCATGACCACGGCCGACTTCACCAGCACCCCGTGGCGTCCGGCGTTGGCGATGGCCGACAGCAGGGGCGGCATGGTCGCCAGGACCACCGCGCAGGGCGAGGCGACGATCATGAAGGTCATGGCCCGCAGGAGCGAGTCACCGACGTCCGCGCCGAAGGCCAGGGGCACCAGGAAGACCGCGAGGGTCGCCACCACCATGCCCACGGAGTAACGCTGTTCGACCTTCTCGATGAACAGCTGGGTGGGCGCCTTGGTCTCGGACGCCTCCTCCACCATGCGCACGATCCGGGCGATCACCGTGTCGGAGGGGTCGCGCTCGACGCGCACGCGCAGGACGCCGGTGCCGTTGAGCGTGCCGGCGAAGACCTCGTCCCCCTTGGCCTTGCCGACGGGCAGGGGCTCGCCGGTGATGGTGGCCTGGTCGATGTCGCTCGCCCCGTCGAGGACACGTCCGTCGGCTCCGACGCGTTCCCCGGGCCGGACGAGAACGGTGTCGCCGACCGACAGCTCCTCGGCGGCGACGGTCTCCTCGCCGCCCTCGGCGTCGACCCGCGTCGCCGTCGCGGGTGCGAGGTCCAGCAGCCCTCGCACGGAGTCGGCGGTCCTCGCCGTGGCCAGCGCCTCCAGCGCCCCCGACGTGGCGAAGATGACGATCAGCAAGGCCCCGTCCATGACCTGGCCGATCGCCGCGGCCCCGAGGGCGGCGACGACCATCAGCAGATCGACGTCGAGGGTCTTCTCGCGCAGGGCCCGGAGACCTTCCAGGCCGGGCTCCCAGCCGCCGGTCGCATAGGTCAGCGCGTAGAGCGGGCCCCAGGTCCACGCCGGGGCGCCGGTCAGGTGCAGCGGCAGCGCGAGCAGGAAGAAGGCGGTGGCCGCCGCGGCCCAGCGCGCCTCGGGCAGGGCGAGAACACGGGTGCGCCGCCGGGGCGCACCGCCGTCGCGCCGACGGGCGGCCCGGTCCGCCGGGGCGGGAGCGAGGGTGGCGGTCATCGCAGTGGGGACCCTTCACGAGGACAGGACGGAACAGCGGCCCCTCCTCAGGGGGCGCCGCGCCTCCCACCATACAGGATCACATGAACACCTATTCATGCGTTCATGGGTTTCCTCCACCGGTCCTCATAGGATGGGGACATGGGCCACGGAGCTGAGATCAGTACCCCCGCCACCGCACGCGAGCGCCTCGAAGCCGTGGGCGCCGCCGACGTGGCCGCCGCCCTCCAGGCCTTGGCGACCCCGTCCCGGCTGCGGATCCTGGCCCGCCTCCAGGAGGGCCCGTGCGCCGCGACGGAGCTCGCGGACGCCGTCGGCATGGAGCAGTCCGCCTGCTCCCACCAGTTGCGGCTGCTGCGCAATCTCGACCTGGTCACCGCCGAGCGCCGGGGCCGCTCGGTCATCTACGCCCTCTACGACAACCATGTCGCCGAACTCCTCGAGCAGGCCCTGCACCACGTGGAGCACCTGCGCCTGGGTCTGCGGGACGCACCGGCCGAGCCCTGAGGCCGACGGCCCCTGCGCCGACGGCCCCCGCGCTCGGTACGGCGGTGCGGGCAGGAAGCCTCCTCACCTGCCGGCGTAGGGCAGCAGGGCCATCTCCCGCGCGTTCTTGACCGCCGCGGCGATCCGCCGCTGCTGCTGGGCGGTGACCCGGGTGACGCGGCGGCTGCGGATCTTGCCCCGGTCGGAGATGAACTTCCGCAGCAGGTCGGTGTCCTTGTAGTCGACGTAGGTGATCCCCGCCGCGTCGAGGGGGTTGGGTCGGGCCTTGAGGGGCTTGCGGGGGTCGTGGCGTCGTGTCATCGGGATTCGTTCCTCTCGTAGGTCTCTCATAGGTCTCTCGTAGGTGGGTGTCGCGGTGGTCAGGCGGCGTCGAGGAGGGCGTCGAAGGCGCGGGGCAGGTGCTTCCACGCCTCGCGGCCGGCCGCGTACTCGGCGTCGGTGAGCAGGCAGGACTCCAGGAGCCGCTCGAGGTTGCCCCGGTCGAGACCGGGCGAGGTGAAGACCAGGTGCTGGCAGCGGTCGCCGTGCTCGGCGTGCCAGTCCAGGGCGGCGGCCGCCCGGCGCACGGGCGGCACCATCTCCCAGGCGGCCTCCGGCAGCGCGGCGAGCCACGGGCCGGCGCTCTCGACGCACAGGGCGCCACCCGCGCAGTCCCAGGCGAGCAGGGTGTCGGGGCGGTCGGCGAGCCAGAACCGGCCGCGGCTGCGGGCGGCGGCGCAGCACAGGTCCTCGAGCGCCTGGTAGAGGCGTTCGGGGTGGAAGGGCCGGTCGCGGTGCCAGACGAAGGTGGCCACCCCGGCCTCGTCGGCTTCCTGCGGGAGCAGGGCGCAGGCCGGGTGCTGGGCGGCCGCCGCGGCGTCGACGTCGAAGCCCGCGAAGGCCAGTCGGGCGAGTGCGCCGGATCCGGCCGGGACCTGGCGGGCGGTGGGGTGGAGCTGGGCGAGCAGGGCGCGGTCCTCGTCGTCGGCCTCGTCGCTGTCGACGACGGCGAGGACCGGGGCGTATTCCAGCTGCCGGGCCCAGGTGTCGCCGACGGTGCGCCGGTCGGTCGCGGCGGCGGCGAGGCCCGCCTCGGCGAGGTCGTCGCCGTTGCCGAGGCAGGGCAGGACGAGCGCGGGGTCGACCGCCGTGATCACGTTGGCGAGTTCCAGGGCGCCGGCGCCGTGCGCGGCGATGACTTCGGCCATCGCCTTCGGCTCGACCGAGTCCCACAGCTCGACGACGGCGAGCCGGGTCAGGCCGCCGTCCGCGAGCCGCTCCAGTTCGGGGACCAGGTCCTCTCGCAGCGCGCAGCAGGCGCAGTCGTTGACCAGCGGGCTGTCACCTCGGGACAGCTCACCCGAGGCGTCCCGCACCAGGCGAAGCACGGTGCCGTCGGCCGCCGTGGACAGGTCGTGGTGGAGCGCGACGCTGCCGGGCACGGCGCGCAGCAGACCGTCCACGGTCTCCTTGCGCGCGGCGGAGTGCAGCCCGCCGACGAGCACGACGGGCAGCGGGGTCTGCCCTGCCATCACTTCTCCCCCATCCGGCCGTACCGGCGCTCGAACCGCTCGACGCGTCCGGCGGTGTCGAGGACGCGCGCCGTGCCCGTGTAGAAGGGGTGGCTCACGTTCGAGATCTCGACGTCGACGACCGGGTAGGTGTTGCCGTCCTCCCACTCGATGGTCTTGTCGCTGGTCATGGTGGAGCGGGTGAGAAAGGCGTGGTTCGCCGCCCGGTCGCGGAAGACGACGGGGCCGTAGGCGGGGTGGATTCCAGGCTTCATGGGATGTCCTTCGAGGTCTGACGGGTGGGGCGGAGGCGGGGCCGGGTCAGCGTTCTTCGCGGAAGTCGACGTGCTTGCGGGCGATCGGGTCGTACTTGCGCAACACCATGCGGTCCGGGTCGTTCCGGCGGTTCTTGCGGGTGACGTAGGTGAAGCCGGTGCCGGCGGTGGAGCGGAGCTTGACGACGGGGCGGAGTTCGTTGCGTGCCATGACCGGTACTATATGGGAACGGTTTTCATTTTCGAAACCAGCTCCACCACCGCACCCCGACCACGAAGAGGCAGGTATCCCCTTGTCCGCCCACTGCCAACTCACCGGCGCCAAGCCGGGCTTCGGCAACAAGATCTCCCACTCGCACCGGCGCACCTCGCGCCGTTTCGACCCGAACATCCAGCGCAAGCGCTACTGGCTCGCGAGCGAGGGCCGGTACGTCCGGCTGACGCTGAGCGCCAAGGCGATCAAGACCGTCGACAGCATCGGCGTCGAGGCCGCGGTGGCGCGCATCCGCGCCCGGGGAGGGAAGGCCTGATGGCGAAGAAGAGCAAGATCGCGCAGAACGAGAAGCGCAGGGCGACCGTCGAGCGGTACGCCGCCCGGCGCGCCGAACTCAAGGAGATCGCCCGCCGTCCCTGCACCTCGGACGCCGAACGCTCCGCCGCCTGGGCCGAGTTGCGCCGTCAGCCGCGCGACGCGAGCGCCACCCGGGTCCGCAACCGCGACAGTGTGGACGGCCGGCCCCGGGGCCACCTGCGCAAGTTCGGTCTCTCCCGCGTCCGGCTGCGCGAGCAGGCGCACGCCGGGTTCCTCCCGGGGGTCACCAAGTCGTCCTGGTGACCGCCGAGTCACCTCGGGAGGCGCCCGGTCGCGACTCGGCGGAGCCGCGGCCGGGCGCCTCCCGCCGGTCCGTCAACACTTTGTTAATGATTCCCATTTTCATGTAGCGTCCGGGACGTACCGAAGCACCCCCATCGAGGAGGTCAGCCCCCATGGCTGTTCCCAAGCGGAAGATGTCCCGCTCCAACACCCGCCATCGCCGCGCGCAGTGGAAGGCGGTCACGCCGCAGCTCGTCCCCGTCACCGTGGACGGCGTCCCTCACCTGGTCCCGCAGCGCCTGGCCAAGGCGTACGAGCGCGGCCTGCTGCGTCCCGACGACTGACCAACGGGTGCGTCTGCTGCACCCTCCGCGAAGATCTCCTGGTGGAGGTGGACCGGCCGGCCCGCGAGGCCCGGTTCGACCACCTGCTCATCGAATAAGACTCCGGGCCGGACGGTGGTCGCAGCCACGGCACCGTCCGGCCCGGTCCGCCCTCGGTCCTCGGCCCTCGGTCCTCGACGCGCCTGAGGGCGTTCCGTCCCTGCCCCGGGCAACCGGTGAGCCGGTCGGTCAGTGGTCGTCCCAGTGGCCGTCGTGCTCTGCGTGGCGGTGGCCGTCGTGGATGTAGTCCATGTGGTCGCGGTGCGGGACGGCGACATGACCGCAGCCGGGACGGTGCTGGTGCTGGTGATCCTGATGGGTGGCGTGTTCGCCGGCCTCGCATTCGTCGGCGTGGCCCTCGTGCACCCGGTGGAGATGGCCGTCGTGGGCGTAGTCGACGTGGTCGGCGTGCGGCACGGCCACGTGCCCGCAGCCGGGGCCGTGGGAGTGCTGGTGGTCCGTGTGGGGTGCGTGGGTGGCGGTCGCCATGACGCTCTCCTCTCTCCCCCGCCACCTCCAGTGTCGACCGGGCCGCTTCCGGGCCGCCACCCGGAAACGGGCGAACACTGCTCCGAGGTCACCTCCTGCGGGCGACCAGGACACCGCTGTCCCCGTACTGCCAGACCAGGCCGGCTTCGCAGAACCCGGCCTTCCGCAGGAGTTCCACGTGGCGGGACACGCCGAGGCCGTCGCCCGTGGTGTCGGCCCCTTCGAGCGCCGCGTACCGGGACTCCCGCCGTTCGAGCAGGTCGGTGAACTCCTGCTCCCGGGCGGCGGCCGCCCACCAGGCCTCCCAGTCCTCACGGCCGTCGCTCCGGGACCGCCGCGCGAACCGGTGGCCGAGGTGCGCGGTCAGTCGCGCTCGCCACGGGTCCTCGGCGGGGAAGTGGTCCCCGTTGACCAGGGCCCCGTCCGCGCCGAGCCGGCGGGCGAGCTCGCCGTAGACCTCCGCGAGGACCGGTTCGGGCAGGTAGTGGAGGGCGGTGGTGGAGACCGCGGCGTCCACCGGGCGCTCCAGCCCGAGCGCGTCCGCCCAGTCCTCCGCGCCCATCACGGCATCGACGTAGCGGGCCGCGTCGGGCCGGTGGGTCCGGCCCAGCTCGAGCAGGAAGGGATCCATGTCCACGGCGACGATCTCGGCGTGCGGCAGGCGTGCGGCGAGCCTGGCGGACAGGGATCCCGGCCCGCAGCCCAGGTCGAGCAGCAGCGGCCTCTCCCGTTCGCCGACCAGGTGCTCGACCACGTCGGCGATCACCGTGAACCGCGTCTCACGGTCGAGCGCGTAGTGCTCCTGCTGCAGCTCCCAGCGCTCCACCCACCGCTGTGCTGTCGACATGCTCACGCCCATGGAACCGGACAACCTTTCCGCCGCGCCGCGTGCGGGCCCTTCGGCGACTGCGGGCCAATCTACTACTGGAAACGGTTCCCATTTCGCAGGAGGCGATGTGTCAGGCGAGTTCCACAAGAACGGTCAGCAGGCGATCGATTTCCTCGACCGTGTTGTACACATGCACGCTGACCCGGACCGATCCTGCCTCGTCCGGTTGCCCGGCCTGGCAGAGGGCGTCGGCGCGCACCATGAATCCGTGGCTGTCCAGGATGAACCCGAGGTCGTCGGAGGGGATGTCGCGGTGGCGGAAGGTCACGATGCCGTGGCGTCGCTGCACGGCCGGCCCGGCGGCCAGACTGGCCTGGCAGCCGAGGATGTCGTAGGACGGACAGTGCCGCAGCTCGTCCGTCAGACGGGCCGCGAGGGCGGTGGTCCACCGGTCGATCCGGTCGGTGCCGGCGGCGTCGAGCCAGCGCAGTGCGGCGTCGAGGGAGACGATGCCGGCCGTGTTGGGGGTGCCCTGCCAGCCACCGGGGCGGAAGGCCGGACCACGGGTGTCGCGTGACCAGACGACTCCGGTGCCGGGCAGCGCCAGCGCCTTGTGGCCGGAGAACACGACGAAGTCGACGTCCAGGCGCTCCACGGAGACCGGCAGGTGCCCGGCACTCTGGGCGGCGTCCAGGCAGATCGGCACGTCGGGGCCGACGGCCTCCCGGATCCGGTGCACGTTCATGTCGCCGCCGTGGACGTGGTGGACGTGGGTGGCCGCGACGAAACGGGTCCGCGGCCCGACCAGCCCGGGGAACGCCCGGTGGTCGTAGTCGCCCGACCCCGCCTGGTACGGCAGCTCCCGCACCCGGACGTGCACGCCCCGGTCGGCGAGGAGCCGCTGGACCTCCAGCCACGGCTCGTGGTTCGCCCGGTGGTCGGCGCCCGGGACGAGGATCTCGTCGCCGTCGGCGAGCCGGTCCGCGAGCCAGTCGCGGGCGACGGTCCTGAGCCCTTCGGTGGTGCCGCCGGTGAAGCGGACGCCCGAGCGGGGACGGTCGGCGCCGGCCTCCGGGTCGCCCAGGAAGGACCGGACCCGGTCCCTCGCGCGCTCCACCAGCTCGGTCGTGCGGTTCGCCCAGAGGTAGGAACCGCGGGCGGCGTTGGCGTTGGAGGTGGTCAGGTAGGCGTGGACGGCGTCGAGGACGGCCTGCGGCTTCTGGGCTGTGGCGGCGCTGTCCAGGTAGGCGAGGTCCGGGTTGCCGGTGATGATGGGGAACTGCTCGCGCAGCTCGCGCTGCCAGGACTCGAGGTCCTTCAGCTCGCGTTCCGGGTCGTAGGGCGGGCCCGTCATGGCCGGGTTCGTCATGGTTCAGTCCCGGACCAGGGGCGCGCCGGAGTCCCGCCAGGCGACGACGCCACCGGCCAGGCTGTGCACGTCGGGGTGGCCCATGCGGGTCAGCAGGGCGGCGTAGCGGGCCGACCGTTCGCCGACGGGACAGGCCAGCAGGACGGGGCGGCTGCGCGCGAACGGGAGGCCGCCGCGGACGAGTTCGGCGAAGAGCTCGTCGGGGATGTTGAGGGATCCCTCGATGTGCAGGGCCGCGTACGCGCGGGGCCCGCGCAGGTCGACCACCAGGGGCGGCGGAGTGCTCGTGGAGAGCCGGTGGCGGGCCTCCTGGACCGTGACCTCCTTCGCGAGACGGGCGGCCTCGTCGCCGGTGAGGCTCTCCACCGAGTTCTTCCTCGGGGGCCGTCCGAGGAGTTCGGGGCGGCGCTGCCGGACGTAGCTCAGGTAGCTCTCGGCCCGGTCGCAGACGATGAACACCGCGGTACGCCGCTCCGTCAGCTCCCCGTCGAGCGCCCGCAGGTGACGGACGGCACCGTGGTAGGCGGCACCGCCGGTCGGGCCGGAGAGCAGGCCGCAGCGGCGGATCAGGGTGAGCATCCCGTCGATGGCCTCGTCGGAGGTCACGGGTTCGATGGTGTCGTAGGTCGCCGGGTCGAAGAGACCGACCTGGTGCACCTCGTCGAGGGTGCGGATGCCCGGGATGAAGTCCGACTTGTCGGCGACGAGGCCCACCACCCGCACCGCCGGGTCGTGCTCGCGCAGCGCCCGTGCCACCCCGGTCGAGGAGCCGGCGGTGCCCACGCAGGCGATGAACCAGTCGGGTACCCGGCCGTCGAGGTCCTTCACGATCTCCGGCCCGGTGCCCACCGCGTGGGCCTCGGTGTTGCGCGGGTTGAAGTACTGGTCGGTGTGCAGGTAGGCCCCGCCCTCCTCGGCCAGCGTCTGGTGGAAGCGGGTCAGGGGGTCCTCGGTGTCGGTCGGGTCCAGGCATTCGCTCCGTCCCGGCAGTTCCTCGATCTCGGCCCCCAGCAGCAGGAGGAGTTCCTTGATCTCGGGGACCCTCATCCGGTTGGTGACGCTCTTGAACGGCAGGCCGTGCATGCCGGCGAGCAGCGCCAGCGCCTTCGCGGTGTTCCCGCTGGACAGTTCCACCACGGTCGCCTCGCGTCCGGCCGCCGTGGCCAGGCCGTCGCGGGCCATGTTCCACGCGGCCCGGTCCTTGACCGACCCGAACGGATTGAGCATCTCCAGCTTGGCGTACAGGTCGATGTGACGCAGGCCGTGGACGGCCGGGTCGATGCGCACCAGCGGCGTGTTGCCGATGACCTCGACGATGCTGTCGTACCTCATGACACTCCCCTCCCGACGGACCGACCGGCTACTGGCGCCCGCGCCCCACCACCGCCCGAAGTCCCCGTCCTGGGCCCGCCGCAGCCGCGCGGGCGGCGGGGCGCCTCCGCGCCCGACGAGCGGGACCGCTCCCCGCCGTAGCCCTCCATCACGAGGAACATCCGTTCGCGATGCATCCTTTCCATCCGCTCCCGCGTCTAAGCCCGTGGGCCCGTGGGCCCGTGGGCCCGTGGGCCCGTGGGCCCGTGGGCCCGTGGGCCCGTGGGCCCGTGGGCACACCGGCGCGGCCAAGGCATGCCCGCGTCGTCCGGCCCGGCGCCCCACTCGAACAGCAACCCCTGACCCTTGCGGTGCGGGAACCACGGTGCGGACGCACGAGGTCCTGATGAGCCCGGCGCCGAAGAGGGCGGGTTACGGCCCGGTGTCCGGCCCAGGTCGGGAACCGGGGGGCGGAGGACCCGGGGTCGCCTCCTCCACGAGACCGACCGGCCAGTAGTCCTCGTCCGGGCACCAGTGCCAGGAGCCGCCCCGCCGCTCGACCGCGACCGTCCGCGCGAGGGGGTGCCGCTGCGCGTGATGGGCCCGGAAGTCCATGGCATATCCGGCGGTGTTGACGAAGGCCAGCAGGTCCCCCGCCCGTGGCAGCCGGGGCAGGAAGACCAGGCGGCGGGTGAGCAGATCGCCTTCCAGGCACAGATTGCCGGTGAGGTACACACCGACCGGTTCCTCGTCGCCCGCCGCCGCTTCGCCGCGTGGCAGCAGGACGGGATCCACCAGGACCCCGTGCTCCTCCAGGCTCATGTCGCCCGCGTTCATGGCGAGGTGCACCAGGTGGTGACCGGATTCCGGGTCCGCCGGACGCACGTCCAGCACCCGGGCCAGCGACAGTCCGCACTGGTCGACCAGGGCGCGCCCGGGTTCTATGTGCAGGTCGTGGAGGTGCTCCAGCAGCAGGGTGGCGGGCGGGCGCCCCAGCACGGGCGCGGGGCGCGAGAGCAGTTCGTCGAGGTAGCCGGGGCCGGCGGTGGGACGGTGGGCGGGGTAGAGCGCGGCGGAACCCCGCACCGTGCCGCCCTCGTTGCGCAGTCCGTAGCCGTGACCACGCCAGGTCAACGGCGGGCGGACCCCGAGCACCGCCTCGCTCAGCGCCGTCGTCCAGCGCTCCCACTCCCGCGCCTCGGCGACATAGCCGACCCCGAACCCGCCCCCGATGTCGACGGCGCGCGGCGTCAGTCCCCGGTCCCGGCACTCCTCGAGGAAGAGCACGCACTGCTCCAGTGCCCGTGCCTTCTCCTCCACGGCGGTGGTGTCGAGGTGGTAGGCGGCACCGACGAACTCCACGGCGTCCGCGTCGCGTTCGAGGCCCGACAGCAGGAGGTGCGCGTCCCGCACCGCAGTACCGAAGCGGCTGCGCCGGGAGAGCAGCCGGGTGCCCGCTCCTCCGTGGTCGGCGGCCGGCTCGAAGCCGGAGAGGCGCACCAGCACGGCGACCCGGGCGAGACCGTGCCGGCGCACCAGGGCGGACAACCGTGCCAGCTCTCCGGGCGAGTCCAGGTTCACCGTCGCTCCCACCCGCGCCGCCAGCCAGAGGAACGCGGTGTCCTTGGGGCCGGTCGCCATGATGCGGTCCCCGGTGAAGCCGCACCCGAGGGCGTGCCGGAGCTCCTCCACGGAGGCGACGTCGATGCCCACGGCAGCCGGATCCTCGGCCGCCAGCCTCCGCACCAGGGCGCTGGACCGGTTCGCCTTGTGGGCGAAGTGGACGCGGCCGGTGAGGTGGTGGCGGCGGTAGACGGCGCGGAAGCGGGCGGCGTTCTCCGCCACGGTCTCGGGGAGCAGCACGTTGAGCGGGGACCCGAGCGCGTCGACGAGGGAGCCCAGGAACTGCCGGTCCGCCAGCAGCGAGGCGAGCGGCGGGTCCACCTTGGGTCTCAGGTACAAGGGCTCATCCACGTCGGACCCCTCCCCGGGTAGCCGGCCGTCGTCACGACGATCGTTCGGGGGTAGTCGTTTCCACGTGCGCGCGCCCCTAAGCCTTCTGCCCCGGGTGGCATGGGCTAGGGCAGTCTGCGCCCGACGGCGACGCCGGCCCAGCGGGGTCAGCCGGACACTGCGTCGGCTGGAACGGTCGAACAGGGCGCCGCCGATGCGCCGTTCCTGCTGCTTGATCGCCTGGCTCACCCGCGCCTGGCTCACATGGAGCCGTGCGGCGGTGCGCCCGAAGTGCAGTTCCTCGGCGAGTGTCAGAAAGATCTCGAGGCCCTGCGGGCCGCCGTCGGCTGGGACCTTCTGAAGGACGGCCTGCGCGTCCACCACAGGGCCGAGGACGAGGCCCTCTGGCCGGCCCTGCGGGGCAACGTGGCCGGAAGGCCCTGTGACCTCGCCGACTCCGTCGTCACGGGCCTGACCGGACACCTTGCCCATGAGGAGGAGGCAGCGCTTCCTCTCGTCCAGGAGGTCGTGACGCCGGAGCAATGGGCCCGCTTCGGCCAGGTCCACGCCGCGAGGATCGGCCCCGGCGCCCCTCGGCTCCTGCCGTGGCTCCTGGACGGCGCCGAGAAGCTGACGGCCACGAAGATGCTGGCTCTCTTGCCGGCACCGGCCCGTCGGACGTACGAGCACCAGTGGCTGCTCGCCTACGCGGAGCTCGACCCATGGGGCGCCGTGCGGGGCGAGTGAGTGCGGTACGGGGCGTGGTGCCCGTCTCAGCGTTCACTCGCCACACATTGCAACGACGCGACAAGTAACGTTGCGTTAACTCGACGGCTGTTGCAACGAAATGGCGCACTTAACCTGTATAGACGCCAACTGATTGCAATGAATTGATTGCCTAAAACATGAACGCAATGTAGCTTTCACTCATCCCGAAACAACAAGCCCAAGGAGAGCGTGATGCAGAGGTTCGACACCCCAACGCCGGTGACCGCCGTCCTCGACGTCCCCGCCGGCCGCATCCACCTGATCGCCGCCGACCGGGCCGACACCACGGTCGAGGTCCTGCCCGCGAACGCCTCGAAGAGCCGCGACGTGAAGGCCGCGGAGCAGACCGAGGTCGTGCACGGCGACGGCGTGCTGCGGATCAAGGCCCCGGAGGGGAGGAACCTGGCCCTCGGCCCTTCCGGATCCATCGAGGTGACGGTCCAACTGCCCGCCGGCTCACGCATCGAGGCGAAGGTGGCCGCCGCCGGACTCCGGGGCGTGGGACGGCTCGGAGAGGTCACCTTCGAGGGTGCACAGGCCGCGGTCGAGCTCGACGAGACCGGAAGCGCCCGCCTGACCGTCCTCGACGGCGACGTCTCGGTCGGCCGCCTGGGCGGCCCCGGCGAGATCAGCACGCGAAAGGGCGACCTCCGTATCACCGAGGCGGTGAGTGGCACGGTCACGCTGCGCACCGAGCGCGGCGACATCACGGTCGGCGCCGCCCCCGGAGTCTCCGCCTCCCTGGACGCCGACACCACCTACGGCCGGATCAACAACGCGCTCAGGAACACCGACGGCGCCGACGCCGCCCTGCACATCCATGCGACCACGTCCTACGGCGACATCACCGCCCGCAGCCTCTGAGACGGGTGCGCACCCAGGGGGCGATCCCATCCGTCCAGTCGAATGTCGTGACAGTTCCGAAGGAGCACACCACCATGTCCATCATTCACGCCGACCAGGACCGTCCCGAGCTGCGGAAGGCCATCGAGGAGATGGTCGAGTCCGGCTTCGTCGGGGTGGCGATGCGCGTGCACGACGAGCAGGGCGAGTGGGTCGGCACCGCAGGGGTGCGCGAGCTGGGCGGGACCGCGAAGCCGCCGGCCAACGGGCACGTCCGGATAGGCAGCAACACCAAGACCTTCACCGCGACCGTGGTGCTGCAACTGGTGGCCGAGGACGCGATCGGCCTGGACGCCCCGGTGGCCGGCCATCTGCCCGAGCTCGGCCTCGACCCGAAGATCACGGTGCGGATGCTGCTGCAGCACACCAGTGGGATCTTCAACTCCACGGGCGACTACGACGACGACGGGACGTTCGTGCCGGGGATCCCCGCCACGCCCGCGGGCCAGGAGTGGGTGGACAACCGGTTCAAGACCTACCGGCCGGAGGAGCTGGTACGGCTGGCGTTGTCCAAGCCGGCGCGGTTCGAGCCGGGGGCGGACTGGAGTTACTCCAACACCAACTACGTCCTGGCCAGACTGCTGATCGAGAAGGTCACCGAACGCTCGCTCGCCGAGGAGATGCGGCGACTGATCCTGGAACCCCTCGGCCTGTCGGACACCGTGGTGCCGGACGCCGGGCCGGAGATCCCCGCGCCGCACGCCCACGCCTACTACCGGTACGAGGAGAACGGCCAGGAGAAGACGGTCGACGTCACCCGGCAGAACCCCTCCTGGATCTCCACCGGCGGAGACATGATCTCGACCACCCAGGACCTCCACACGTTCATCTCCGCGCTGACGGGCGGCAAGCTCCTGCCCGCCCCGCTGCTGGCCGAGATGTGCACACCCCATCCCAAGGCCGGCTACGGACTGGGCGTGTTCGTCCAGGACACGGGCGACGGCGGCACCGTCATCACCCACAACGGCGGCATGGCCGGCCACGCGGCGCTCATGTACAGCACGCCCGACGGCGGCAAGACCCTGACCGCCGCACTGAACTACGTCGACGACGCCACGCTCTCCATGGCAGCCGCCTTCCAGACGGCGACGCAGAGACTCGTCGCAGGTGTGTTCGGCGGCAGGCACCCCGGGCCGGCCGACACGGCCAAGTCGACCCGGTAGGCGGAACCGAGCCGGTGTGGACGCCCGGGTCCACCGACCGGGCGCGGCGGCGGGGCGACACCGCAGCACCACCGCGGCCCGACGCAACTACGCCATGGACGCGCCGGGCTCACAACTCCTGACTCCCCCAGGGTATTTGTCCGTTCAATCGAAGGAGTACACGACCATGTCCCTCGCCTTCGCCGACCACGGCAACGGCTTTTCCAAGACGGGGCTGCGACGAGTGCGTGACGTGCTCGCGCGGCATGTCGAGTCCGGGAGGATCCCTGGGCTCGTGGCGCTGTTCAGCCGGGGCGAGGAGACGCACGTCGAATCGCTCGGCACGATGCGCCATGACGGCGGCGCGCCGATGAGCCGCGACACGATCTTCCGCATGGCCTCGACCTCCAAGCCGGTCACGGTCGCGGCGGCCATGGTCCTGCTCGACGAGTGCAGGCTGCGGCTGGACGACCTGGTGCAGGAGTGGCTGCCCGAACTCGCCGACCGGCAGGTGCTGAAGCGGTTCGACGGCCCCCTGGACGACACGGTGCCCGCGCGGCGGCCGATCACCGTGCGGGACGTGCTGACCTCCACGTTCGGGCTCGGTATGGATATGACGTCGCTGGGCACTCCGATCATGAACGCGGTCTTCGAGCAGGGCCTGACGCCCAATCTGCCCGAACCGATGCCCGAGCCGGACGAGTGGCTGCGTCGCCTGGGCGAACTTCCGTTGATGCACCAGCCTGGGGAACGCTGGCAGTACCACATCGCCAGCGATCTTCTGGGTGTGCTCGTCGCCCGGGTCTCGGGCCAGTCGTTCGAGACGTTCCTGCGCGAGCGCGTCTTCGGCCCCCTGGGGATGAAGGACACCGGTTTCCACGTGCCGGCCGACCAGATCGACCGGCTGCCGCCGCTGTACGCCCCCGACCCGCAGACCGGGGAGTTCCACGTGTGGGACGAGGCCGAAGGAGGGCGCCAGAGCCGGCCTCCGGCGTTCCAGGGGGGCGGCGGCGGACTGAACTCCACCGCCGACGACTACCACGCCTACTTCCGGATGCTGCTCAACGGCGGGATGCACGGGCGCGAACGGATCCTGTCCCGGGCCGCTGTCGAGCTGATGACCACCAACCGCCTCACGGCCGAACAGCAGGCCGCGCGACGGAGACTGGCCACCGACAACGTCCACATCTCCTTCGGGCAGGGTCAGCACGGCGGCTGGGGGTTCGGCATGGCCGTCCGCACCTACCGCGGTGACTACGCGCCCATCGGCCAGTTCGGCTGGGACGGCGGAAGCGGCACCTCGACCTACGCCGACCCCGAGAACCGGGTCACCGGGATCCTGCTCACCCAGGTCGGGACATCCGTCCCGGACCCGGCGCGGGTCTTCCACGACTTCTGGACCACGCTCTACCAGTCGATCGACGACTGACGCCGCCCCGGCGTCAGGATCCGGTCACCGCGCCCAGGAAGCGGACGTGCGGGCGGTCGTCGGGGGCCGGCGGCGCCCACCATGCCTCCCCGGAGGACGACGAACTGGTCGCCGTCCATGGCCGCCAGGTTCAGCTCGTACCGGGCGACGACGCCGGTGCCCGGTGACGGGGAGTTCGGCGACGAGGCTCAGCAGCGCGCGCGGCGCCTGGGCCTGGTCCCGGGCGACCTGCACCCGCAGGCGTTCCCACCTCGCGGCGTCGGACGGACTGGTCTCCCCTTCAGCGCCGTGTCCACGTGAGCATCGCAGCGAGGTGCGGTGCGGGTTCCAGGGCCAGTCCTCGCGCTGAGAGGAGATGCCCTCCACGGTGCTCACCCCCATCCCAGAGGGGCCGGCTGAGGGTGGGAAACCGTGCAAGGGGACTCCGGTCGGCCCGGCGTGTCGAGCCCGGATGTCGCTTGTCGACCATCATGTGTCCGCCGGACACTGTCCGTTCTGGGCGGTTTCCGGGCCAGGATGGAAAGTGCAGCGCAGCCCGCACCACCCCGAGGAGGACGACGTCCCATGACTCTGCACGAGACCGCCGCCGACTGTGCGCAGGAGCTTCCCGGAGCCGAGCTGGATCATCCCTTCGGGGAGGACTGGGAGGTCTACAAGGTGCGCGGCAAGGTGTTCATGCTGATGACCGAGGTCCCCGGGCGGCCCGTCGTGATCCTCAAGTCGGAGCCCGGCGATGCCCTGGCCCTGCGGGAAGACAACAGCCATATCACCCCCGGTTACCACATGAACAAGAAGCACTGGATCACGCTGGAGGACGGGGAGGGCATCGACAAGAAGCTGGTCCGGGAGCTCGTCACCGAGTCCTACCGGCTCGTCGTCGCCCACCTGCCCAAGGCCGAGCAGCCCGTCGACCCGCACACCTACGCCGGCGGCACCCGGACGTCCCGGTGAGCGCGGCCGGCGACCGGCTCCAGGACACCGCCCGCAAGGCGGCTCTCGCCCTGCCCGACGTCAGCCATTCACGCCCCTTCACCCCTCAGCTCGACGTGTTCACGGTCGCGGGCAAGGTGTTCCTCATCGTCACCGACGACCCGGACGAGCAGATCATCACCGTCAAGTGCGACCCCGAACACGCCCGCGCCCACGTGCACGCGCACGCCTCGATCACACCGGGCCGCTACCTCGACAAACGCCACTGGATCACGCTCGGGCCGGGAGCCGGCATCACCGAACGGTTGATCACCGACATGGTCGAGGACTCCTACGACCTGGTCGTGGCGCGACTGCCACGCCGCGATCGCCCCCACCCCCGCCCCCCGCTGAGCATCCCGAGCGTGCCCACCAGCGGCTGAGTCGACACCTGAGAGCGCCCCGTACGCTCGCCGCCCACCGAGAGACCGATGGAGTCGCGATGCCGCCCGGCAGGCCCGCCTGCCCATGGTGCGGACGAGCGTGTCCGAGGGCGGCGCGGTCGCCCGACCCGGTGCGGCGTTTTGGCCACCCGTGACGTCGCGGCGATTCCCGCGCCACAAGGGTCCGTGCATCCCACACCTTCACCGAACGGCTCTGCACCAGGGTGCACCGTTCGTCCGAAAGACGTGTGTTCGAGATTCGGTTCCGTGTCGTTGGACCAGGCATACCGCTCTCTCACTCCCGGAGGGGCCCGTTGACACCGACCGGAACAACTGCCGACCCGGCCGCCCGCAGGCCGGAGACCACCGCCACCGTGGACACGCCGTCGCACCCCGAGCCCTCGGTGCCGGGCAGCGTCCACCTCCACAGGACCGTCGAGGCTTACCTCAGCCACCACCCGGGCGAGCAGGAGGCCCTCGGTGCACTGCTCGCCACACCCGTACAGCCCGACGACGCCACCGGCCGCACGGCTCTGCCAGGCCACGTGAACTGCGGCGCGACCGTCCTCGACCACGATCTCCGCGTCCTGCACATCGCCCACCGCGACACCGGAGCGCTGCTCGTACCGGGCGGTCAGGTCGAGGCCGGCGACCTCACCCTGCTGGCGGCGGCGCTGCGTAGAGTGACGGAGGCGACCGGCATCCCGGCGTCCGCGCCGACTCTCACACCGCAGTCTCTCAAGACCAGGCAGGCACTGACGCCTCCCCAGGATTCCTCCCGCCCGCACGCGCTTGCCGAGGCCCGCCGCACCGGGCGCGCCGACCACTTCGGAAACCAGGAGTGGGCGGCTTCATGAGCATCGACATCGTGCTGATGTCCGACCCGCGCGTGGCCACGATGCCCGTCCATGAGTGCGGGGAGCCCTTGGTCGATGTCCGCGGCCGGGGCGGGATCCAGGTCGACGGGCGTCGCGCGGATGCCGCCGGGGCGCATGCGCACGTGCGGCAGGGCGTACTCGACCGGCTGCTGCAGGGCCAGTCCATGCTGCCGGACGGCATGCACCTCTTGGTGGTCGAGGGCTACCGTCCGCCGGTGCTGCAACAGCGGTACTTCGACACGTACGCCACCTGGCTGGCCCAGCAGCACCCGGACTGGGCGGCGACACGGATCCGGGAGGCGGCCTCCCGCTTTGTCTCGCCGCCGGAGATCGCCCCGCACAGCGCCGGCGCCGCAGTCGACCTCACGCTCCTCGACGAGCACGGCGCCGAGGTGAACATGGGCACCCCGGTGAACGCGAACCCGGAAGAGAGCGACAACGCCTGCTACACCGAGGCGGCGAACATCGCCCCGGCCGCACGCGCGATGCGCGACCTCCTGGCGACCGTCCTGAACGAGTCCGGACTGCGCAACTACCCGACCGAGTGGTGGCACTGGAGCTACGGCGACCGCTACTGGGCCCTGCGGACCGGGCAGCACGCAGCCCTGTACGGCCCCATCGACCTACCGCGACCCAGCCACCCCTCCCCTGCGTGAACGAGAAACGCTGGGTGGGATTTCTCCGAGCCGAATGGTCCGCGCCGGCTCGATGCCCTCGGAGCGCTCGCAACGCCCGGCGCGCATGTCCGGATCGTGGTCCTTGACCAGGGCGAGATCCTGCAGGAAGGCGTCCACTCCGCACTCTCGCAGCAGCCCGGCCCCGGAGGCACCAGCATGACGCAGCCCATGACCACGCCCCACCACGAACCCATGTCGGATGTCGAGCAGCGCAACATGGCCCGGTGGACCGCCTACGGCGCCCACCACCTGGCGGCCCGGACGGAGATCCCCGACCCCGGGCGTGTGTACTGGGGCTACTGGCAGGAGGTCGGCCCGGGCGAGGAGATCCTCGGGGAGCTGGCCGGCCGCCGGGTGCTGGACCTGTGCTCCGGCATGGGCCGATTCGCCGCCCACCTCGCCGGTGCGGGCGCGCGGGTGGACGCGGTGGAAGGCGCCCGCCCGCAGCACGAGCGCGCCATCGCCCGCTTCGGAGACCGGCCGGGGCTGCGGCTGATCCACGCGGACGCCGTCGACCACCTGCGGGCGGCGGAACCGTACGACGTCGTCCTCTCCGCCCACGGCATCTCCTACCTCGACCCGCACCGCCTCCTGCCCGCGTTGTCGCGGGCGCTCCGGCCGGGTGGGCGTCTCGTCTTCTCCGTCCTGCACACCGATTCCACCGGCGACGGTCCGTCCGACACCGTCGCGGCACGGCCCGAGGTTCTGCACCTGAAGGGGGTCGGGCCCGTCACCGTCGAGATGTGGGTGCTCACTCCCTTGCTCTGGGAGTCCCTCGTCGCCGACCACGGACTGGTCGTCGACCAGGTCGACCTCCTCACCTCCCCCACGGAGGGCGACCCGGTCACCTGCACCCTTCTGCGCGCCCACCGCCCCGGTTGACCCCCGCCCTGCCCACCGACACCAGCTCTCGAGGAGATCGATCGCGATGGACCATTCCGTCTGGCAGACCATCGAGGCGTTCGCACGCCATCTCAACGACCACGACGGCCGGCTCGGCCTCGACCGGCGGGAACAGTGGACGCTCCAGGTCCTGAAGCTCGCCGAGGAGACCGGCGAGGCTGCCCAGGCCGTCATCGGCGCCCGCGGCACCAACCCGCGCAAGAAGCACCTGCCCGCCGACTGGAACGACGTCCACGCCGAGGTCGCCGACGTCGTCATCACCAGCCTGGTCGCACTCCAGCGGATGCGCCCCGACGACGCGGCCGCCTACCTCCGCGGGCAGCTCGCGCTGAAAGCTGAGGCATTCCTTCCGGCGCCCGCCGGCTCCGCCCAGCCCCGGGCGGTGTGAGAGCGATGCCCTGGCTTCCGCCCGAGCAGTTCATCGCGACCCTGCCCAAAGCCACGGTCTACGCCTGCTTCTACGTCACCGACCAAGACGATCGCCCGGTGCAACTCCGCTCGGCCGAGCGGCCGGACCGGTGGCAGTGGCCGGGCGGCGTCATGGATCCCGGCGAGACCCCCTGGCAGTGTGCCCGGCGGGAGGCCCTCGAGGAGACCGGCCTTCACCTGGGAACCGAGCCCCGCCTCCTCGCGGTGCACTTCCTGCCGCCCGTGGATTCCTGGCCCCTCCACAAGATCGGCTTCGTTTTCGACGGCGGCCGCCTCACCCCGTCACAGATCGACGGCATCGTCCTCGACCCCAAGGAGCACACCGAGGTCGCCGTGCACTCCCTCGACACGTGGCGGGGGATCCTGGCGCCCGTCAGGTTCCAACGCCTCGACGCCGTCCACCAGGCGCGCCTCACCAGCACCGCCTGCTACCTCGACGAGGGGAAGGGATGACCGTGACGACCACCGCCGTCATCCGCGCGGGCGACGCGGCAACCACCGTGACCAGCTCCTCACGTCTCGTCACCGACTGGGCGGCCCGCTACTTCACCCCCTGGTGGATCACGGGCCCCGCCCGAACGGACCACCCAGCCCCCTCCCCCGGGCTACCTCACGTCCGGGCCGAGGTCGACCGGGTGCGGTGGAAGGAGATCGAGCGATAGCTCCGCTCCTCTCCGGCCATCGAAGTCGCCTACGCCGGCGGCCCCATGCTCCACCACCGCGACGACGCCGGCACGGTCATCGCCGTGCAACCGGTGCCTGGGCTCGCCTACCGGTACGAACGTGCCTCCGGCGAGCTCCTGATCGTCGGCACGGAGGAGCAGCAGGTGGCCGTCGCCGCCGCGCGGCTGGCGCGTGAGGTCGTACGCGGCCGACTCCTCGACGACGGCTGGAGCATCCTCCACGCCTCCGCGGTGGTCCAGGACGGTCGCGCCGTGCTTGCCCTCGGTGACAAGGGCGCGGGCAAGTCCACCACCGCCCTGCTCCTCGGCCGCGCGGGCCACCAACTCCTGGCCAACGACCGGGTCTTCGTCCGCCCGGAGCCGGACGGCACCCTGCGGCTGCTGGCGTGGCCCGCCGCGGCCGCCCTCGGGCTGGGTCTGCTCGCCGCCCTCGGCGTGTACGACCGTGTCCGCGACCGCGTCCTCGCCGGAGAATCCCTGCACCCGACCCAGCACCCACAGGTCACCGCGGCCCTCCGCGCGGGCCGTGCCCAACCCCTGTGGAACGGGCACACGGAGCTCAAGGCTCAGTTCTTCCCCGACCAACTCTCCTGGCTCGACCTCGCCCTCACCACGCACGCGCGCGCCGCGGGCCTGCTCTTCCCCACCATCGACCGGGCCTGCGATCCGGTGATGCGGCCCACCGATCGGGCGCCGCGCGACGCGGACTTCTTCAGCGGGGCCTCCGACGGCCGCTACCCGGATGTCTTCCGCCTCGCCGTCACCCGCCGCCAGGTCCCGACACCCGCCGACGCTCTCTCGGCGCTTCCCCGTTGCTCGGTGGCCCTCAACCACGACACCGCTGTCTCCACCAAGGCGCTGCTCACGGCAGCCGACCACATCCTCACCCACGACGAGGGAGCCACGTCCACATGAGCGGCGACGCTTCACTCCCCTCTGCCGCGGGCGCAGGGCAGCTGCGGCGGACAGGGCGCTGTCTGTGCGCGGACATCACCTACCAGGTCACGGGCGTGCCGTACGACCCTCACCTGTGTTCCTGCCCGCACGAGACGCGGATCTCCGGCGGCCCGGCCGTGCTCTGGGTCGGATTCCGCAGGGACGGGCTGCGGTGGACCGGGCCCGGCGGTGAACCGGCCTGGTACGCCAGCTGGCCCACCCTTCGAAGGGGTTTCTGTCCCCGATGCGGAACCCACCTGATCTCCGTGGCCGACGACTCGGACCTGGTCATGGTGACCGGCTTCAGCCTTGACGACCGCACCGGCATCGCGCCCGTCGGACACAGCTTCCGCGACGACGCGCCGCCGTGGATGGCCGTCGCTCTCGCCCCCGACCCCCTCACCACCATCCGGAGGAAGAAGGAAGAACGCCCGTGAGGTCCCCACGTCTCCCCTTCCCCCGGCTCCTGGGCGTCCGAGCCGGGGGTCGTGCCCCGGGCCATCCCGGCGGGGAACTACGGCTGTCCCGGCCCTGTCCTTCGCGTGGCTCCGTCGGGCTGAACGGCTGAGAAGTCCTGGAACAGCAGTTCGGTGTTGTCCCCGCGAACGCCCACCGCGCCCGGTCCGGCCAGCCGGCCCGGTGCGGTGTCTTCAGCCTGGAGGATCAGTCGGCCCGCCACCCACAGGCGGAGCACGACCGAACGGCTTGCGGTGGTCGCCGCCTGCGCCGCGACGTGGCGGTGGGAGGCGTAGCCGAAGGGCGAGGTGGCCTGGGCGAGTGTGGTGTACACGCCTTCTGCGGACCCTGGGCGCGGCGCCTTGCGTTTGATGGCCACGGCACCGTCGCGACGGCTGAAGCTGACGGCGTACAACTCCTGCGGGCTCCGGTAGCGGAGCATCAGGTGGCCTCCGTCCCAGGCCGTGGCGGGCGTGCGTGCGGTGCTGCCCGGGGGGAGCAGGTGGAACCGGGCGCCGACCGTGACGTCACCGAAGTCCGTGCGCCGGGTGACGGCGCGCAGCACCGCCGACCCCGTGCGCAGCCGTGAGGCCGGGTCGGGGGACAGACCGTCGGGGACGCCGCTCCAGCCGCTTCCCCTCCGTCCGAACAGGGAGCCGCTGGTGACCGTCCAGTGCGGGTCGACCCGGGCGTCGGGGGCGTCGGGGTGACGGAAGGCGTACTCGTTGGTGACCAGACCGCTCTGGGGAAACGAGGCATGGAAGGGAGGCCCGGCGGACGCGCCGGAGGGGGTGGGAGCCGAGGCTTCGGGCAGCCCCGCCTTGCCGTCCGGTCGGGTGACGGCAGCCTCTCGTTCCAGCCGTGTCGGGTGGGCCAGGAGGCCGGTACCGGCTGCGGCGGCCAGCGCGGCTCCCAGGACGACGCGCCGGGAGGGCCTGCCTGGACGGTCGGGCGACGTCACCGGGCGACCCTCGGCGCGGGCGTCCGGGAGCGCCCCTGTGCGGAGGCGACGGTCATCGCGGTGAAGCGCGGGTACGGGTGTGCCGCGTCACCGTTGCGGGTGCTGATGGCGATGCCTCCCGTGGCCTCTCCCCCGGTCACCGTGCGGGGCGTCGTCCGTTCGATGCGGACGGATCCGTCGACGAGTACGACCGTCCGGTTCTCCTCGACGGTGACCCGCAGCCGGTGCCGTGGAGCGCTGACCAGTTCGCGGCGGGCGATCTCCCGGCGCCCGTCCCCGGTACCGGCCAGGACGCGTACATAGCTGTCGCTCAGGGTGATGGTGACCGGTTCGTGGCTGTGGTGGCGCACGACGAGGCCGACGTTGTTGCCGTACGCGGCGAGCCGTCCGATCGTGGCGGTCACGGTGTACCCGCTCCAGTCGGCGGAACCCATGGGCAGGTAGGCGGCGGAGGCGTAACCTGTGCGGCCGGGGTAGGGGCCCCGGCCGGTGAGGGCTCCCAGCCCGGTGTGCCCCGTCCCGTCGGTGCGCTCCCACCGGCCCGGTTCCCGCAGCGGTTTCCGGCAGGTGTCCGGGTCCTGGGGGGTGAAGCGCGCGAGTCCGTCGAGCAGGTCGGCGGTGCTGGTCCCGCGGTTCACCTCCAGGCGCTGCACCTGCCCCGCGACGGCGGCCCGCGCGCCTGCGGGCAACGGCCGGTCGGCACGGTTGGTGAGCCGGGCGTCGAAACGCGCGCGCAGCATCTCCGTGAGGAGGCCGTCGGTCGAGTGGTCGCCGTCCTCCGCCGTCGCCCCGTCCGCCCCCGGGTGCGCCGGGGCGTCGGAGAACGGGAAGGCGAACAGGCGAGGGCGCGGCAGGCCGTGGTCCACGAAGGCGCGGAGCGAGACGTCCAGGTCCTTGCCGACCCTTCGGCGGTATTCGGAGGGTGTCTCCGCACGGTTCTTGTCCCGCAGCCACAATCGGCTGCCGAGCGCCGGCTCCTGGTGGCCCGCCCGGTCCACGGCAGCCCGGTGGTGCAGGTCGTGGGTGTGGTTCTCGAAGTCCCAGCGGCCCGACGCCCGCATCCGCTCGATCTCCGCCCAGGAGAGGTAGTACGGGCGGTGACGGCCGACCTGGCCGGTGATCAGGAAGGCCGCGGCCCGCATGCGGTACTTCGCCAGGATGCGGTCGGCGTGGACCCAGAGCCCGTGCGTGCCGTCGTCGAAGGTGATGAACACCGTCCGGGCGGCCGGCGCACGGCCGGTGCGGAGGTAGGCCAGGAACTCCGAGCTGCGCAGACTGCGGTACCCGGCCCGGGCGAGGGCGGCGATCTGGTCCTCGAAGGCCCGCGGGGTGACCGTGTACCGGCTGCGGTCGCTGTGTCCGATGTCGTGGTAGGCCAGCACAACGGGGGCGCCGGGCGTCGCGGGGCGGCCGGCTGAGCCGGCGCCCGCGTGCAGTGTCCGCACTGCCTCGGACGCGCCGGGCGGATCCTCCTGCGCGGTGACGGCGCGACGGTGCGTGTCGTAGGTCCAGGCCAGGTGGAACGGCAAGGCGAGGAGCACGCACGCGAGCGCGCCCGAGAGGGCCCGGACGCCCCGTGCCCCGCTCCGCCGGGTACCGGGGGCCTGTCCCGCGGGCGGTGGTGAGGGTGTCACCGGTGACGTGTTCACGGGAGTTCCCCCCGGAAGAGCACGAGGAGGTACGCGACGCCGGCGCCGAGCAGGAGCAGGGTGCCGGTGAGGGCGTCCCGCAGACGCCGCAGGACCTTGTTCATGCCGCCCCCCTCGACCAGATGCCCCTGCGGACGGTGAGCAGTGCGTACGGCAGCAGCCATGCCAGGACGACGGCGGAGAACAGGCTCATGAGCGGGCGGTAGCGCCAGCGGCGGTCACCGGGGTGATCGATGCGGTACGCGAAGGCCCAGGCGAAGCCCTTGAGGAGCACGCCGAGGAGATACAGACCCGTGAGCAGGAAGGCACCCTGCAGCGGTGCCCGGATCAGGTGCACGCAGGCCAGGACGGGGGCGGCCAGTACCCAGAGCACGTGCCCGTAGAAGAGGGCGGCGGGACCGGCGCCGCGGCGCCACATGAAGCCGCCGGTGAAGAACAGGTTGCGGATGAAGCTCTTCTTCCAGCGCACCTGTTGACGCAGCAGGGGGCGCAGCCGGGCCGGTACGTCGGTCCAGACCTCGGCGGAGCGCACGTACCCGACCTGCCAGGGGCGTTCGGGGAAGTCCTCCGTGGTGACGAAGGGGGAATCGGCGTAACGGGCCTTCAGCGCACGGCCTTTCCACGGCTGGCCCAGGACGTACCCGGTCAGCTGCCGGTCCGTGGCGAACTTGAAGGGGGCGCCCAGGAAGTGGTCGTCGGCCCAGGCGGGGAGGTAGTTGTAGATGGCGTCGCGGCGGAAGACCGCCAGGGGTCCGGAAACGCAGGTGACCGAGCCGAAGGAGGCCTCCGCGGCTTTGGTGATGCGGAACTGGCCCTCGTACCAGGTGTCCTGGACGCGGGTGAGGAGGCCGGCCGAGGCGTTGAGGGCCCGGCAGTGGCCGCTGACGGCGCCGAGCGAGGGGTTGCGCACGAGAGCCCGGACGCACCGCGTCAGCGCGTCGGGGGCGAGGACGCAGTCGGAGTCGGTGAAGGCGATGACATCGGTGTCCACCCCCGCACACGCGGTGACGAGCGCCTGCTTCTTGCCGAGGTTCTCGTCGAGGTGGATGACGGTGATACCGAGCTCGTCGCGGAGTCGGCGCAGGACGTCCCCCGTGCCGTCGCCGGAGTGGTCGTCGATCACGGTGACGCGCACCCGTGGGCAGTCGGAGGAGACCATGGAGCGTACGCAGGCCTCGATGCCGTCCACCTCGTCCTTGACCGCCAGCAGGAAGGTCACAGTGGGCTCGGCGGGCAGCGGCGGGAACTGCATGCCGGCCGCGTGCCGGCGACGGACGGTCAGCGGGCCGCCGGAGGGGTCCTCGTACCGGGTGTAGGCGATGTAGAGCACGGCGATCGTGCTGGCCAGGACGACGCATCCGTAGGCCAGCGGGAGGGTCGGCTCGGTGAGGCGCAGCGCGGCGCAGGCCAGGAGCAGGACGAGCGGGGACAGGCACAGGAGGACGAGCAGGCGGCGCACGCCGTGTCTGACCGCCGGGTCGGTCTGCCCGAACCGCTCGATCGCCCGGCCCCTCGCGCGGGGGGCCGGCACACCGGTCGTGGAGCGGGAGGGCCGGCCGGAGCGGACGTTCGTGCTGTCGGTGACGTTCACCGGTCCAGCCCTTCCGTGGCGGGCAGTCGGTGGCCGACGTCGACCACGGCCGTGTCCTCGTCCAGCCAGCTCATGTCGGTGCCGCCGTGCAGGGTGTGGATCACCACGAGGTCCCATTCCGCGGCGGCGGGATCGGTCACGCCCGCGACGACGGTTCCGCCGATGCGGGCCTCCGGCACCAGCGGGTCGGCGTAGGCGACGCGGGCGCCCGCCGCGGCGAGTCGGCCGTAGATCTCCAGGGCCGGGCTCTCCCGCAGGTCGGCCACCTCCTCCTTGTACGCGATGCCCACGATCAAGATCCGCGCTCCCGCGACGGGGGTGCCCGATCGGGCGAGCCGGTCGACGACCTGGCGCACCACGCTGCCGGGACGCCGTGCGATGGCTCGCATCGCCGTCTCGACCAGAGGCGATTCGGTCTCGGTGGTGCGCAGTTGCCACAGAAGGTAGTGCGGGTCGCACGGGATGCAGTGTCCGCCCACTCCGGGGCCCGGGTAGAAGGGCATGAAGCCGAAGGGCTTGGTGGCGGCGGCTTCGATGACGGGACGCGGATCCAGTCCCAGGGCGTGGCAGCCGTCGGAGAGTTCGTTGGCGAGGGCGATGTTCACGGCCCGGAAGGTGTTCTCCCAGAGCTTCGTCATCTCGGCCGCCTCCACCGAGGCGAGACGGTGTACGTACGGCGCCGTGGCGGACAGGAACGCTTCCGCCCGGTCGGCGCTGCGCGGGTCGGCTCCGCCGAACACGCGAGGCGTCCGCTCCTGTCCGTGCGCCGGATTGCCGGGGTCGATCCGTTCCGGGGCGAACGCGACGAAGATGTCCGTGCCCACGACCAGCCCGCGTGCCCGGAGCGGTTCGGTCAGCATGTCCCGGGTGGTGCCGACGTAGCTGGTGGACGTGAGCACGATCAGCTGACCCTCCCGCGCGTGCCGCACCACCGCGGCGCACGCGGCCGACAGCATGCCGAGGTCGGGAACCTTGTGCCGGTCGACCGGTGTGGGCACGCAGACCACGACGGTGTCCGCCGCCTCGACCGCCGCCGGGTCGTCCGTCAGGTGGAAGTCCGGGGCTCGTACCGCCTCCGCCATCTGCGCCAGGTGCTGGGGCAGGAGGTCCACCTGGCAGGTGCGGATGTCTTCCAGCCTCGCGGTGCTGACGTCGATGCCGATGATGCCGGCTCCGGCCTCGCGGAGGGCGAGGGCGGTGGGCAGACCCACGTAACCGAGCCCGACGACGGCGACCCTCCGGCCTCTGAGCCCGAACGGTGCGCCGGGCTCCTCGGCGCGCCTCGGCGGGGCGCTGTACGCCAAGGCACTGTACGACTGGGCCGGCACCACGGCGTGCGCCGGGCGGGCGTCCGCGGGGTTGGTGGTGGGCTCGCCTGGATGACAACGGACGGGCGCGGGTTCCATGTTCGCTTCCCGGAGTGAGAGTGCCGCGAGACGACATCGCGTCGCCCCCGTGTTCCGGCTCGCCGATCATGCACGGCCGGTGCGGGAACACGGTGGCACGGCACGGGGCACCACCCTCCAATGGCGTACGCCGGATCGGGGAACTCCCCTGTCCGGCCCATGGGTTCCCTGTCTCGCCTGGGCGTTGACGGTGCGCGGGGCCGGGCCGCCCGGACGTGAACCGCTGTACCTCGCGGACCGGGGACCTCGCAACTGCCACGCCGGCCCCGCACATGGGGTCGCCCTACGGGCAGCCTCTGCCGCACACCCGCGTGAAGGACGCGCGCGGAGCGCGCGTTCCCGGGTCGGTGTTCACACGGGCCCGTTGGGGGCCATGGCGTGGCACGTCGCATTGCCCTCGGCGTCATGGGTGCCACACCCGCATCCGCCGGCAGCGCTTCGTCGCTGGTGGACGTCACCTCGGCGCGGAGTTCACCGCTGTGGGCCAGGGGGAGGCCAGTTGCACCGGGGCGGACTTCTCCGACGTCAGCATCTACCGCTGGAACAACGGGGCGACCAGCAGGGTCGAGGGACGGCTCACCATCAACTTGAAGCCCAGCGGCCAGACGGTCCTCGTCCGCATCGGTGAAGTGACCAGTGGCCTCTTCGAAGGGGCGGCCGTCACGCAGACGAAGGTGCTGCCGGCGTTGAATCTGCTGGACTGCCTGACGGCCGACGGTCTGCAGAACGACAGCGGTGTGCTGAGTCTGACGGTCGCGCTGTGATCCGGCCCCCTCTCACGATGCGACGACTCCCGTCACGGGCGCGGCCGTTCACGGTGCCGGGGTGAACCACAGGGGGTTGGTGCCACCGTCGGTGTAGTCGACGGTGATCTCGGAGCCGGGAAGGACCGCCTGTACGGCCACGATGTGAATCGTGTCGGCGTCGAAGTTCTTGCGGTAGCGGGCGAGAGGCTCGGAGGAGTGGTTGTAGAGGCTGCCGTAGCCGAGCGCGAGGGCTGCGGCTCCGTCCTGCCAGTGGAAGTAGTAGTCGTACAGCGACGTCCGGTCGAGGAGGGCGCGCTGTGCTGCGGGGACGACGAGGACCGGGCAGCATTCCACCACGTCGCCCTGCGCGAAGGGGCGGGTCGCGTAGACCCCGCGACCGTGGGTGGCTGAAGGGCGGATCTCGAGATCACTCATTACGCCCGTCTCCTCACTGCCGTTCGTCTCGCACGGCCCTGTACCAGCAATTGGGTTCGCCGAGCATGCCGAGGTCACCGGCGTGAGCGATGCGGTCGCGGTGGTACGTCGACCACTCCGCCACGGGGCCGACGTTGCTCAGTTTCAGTCCGGCCTGCCTGAACTGCTGGATCAGCAGCTCGTCAGGCACGATCAGCTTGCGGTAGGTGTGCCGCGGGACCACCGGCATGCCGCTCCTGGTCTCCACGACTTCGCAGGTGATGGTCAGGACCGACATGGGCGATCCGGCGAGCGGCGAGACGGACCGTGTTCTGCGGTCGAGCACCTCGATGTCGCCGTCGGCCGTACGAAGGGTCTCCGGCCACTCGGTGGACCGGGAGCCATGGCCGGGCAGGTAACGGTCTCCCACATAGTCGAAGATCAGGACACCGTCCGGAGCCAGCGAGCGGGCCAGGGCCGCGACCAACTCCGTGTGCCCGTGCGGGTCCGTCAGATCGCCCAAGCTGTTACCGCCCAGGAGGACGAGGTCGGCGCCTCCGCGGGGCAGCACCTCTCCCGCGTCACGGACGTCACCGTGGCAGACGGTGAGTCTGGAGGCGGCGCTCGACGGTACGTTGCGCGACAGCCCTGCGGACAGGCTGCCCAACGACAGGTCGACCGCAAGCAGTTCGGTACAGCCCCGTTCCAGCAGGGGTGCCACGTGGCGCAGCGTTCCGGCGCACGGCAGATACACGGTCCGTGGCGCCGGGCGGTCGTAGATCCGCAGGACCGCTTCCACGTCGGCCCGGCTGAGTGACATGTCGAAGTGGATCTCACCGGCGAGCCGCATCAGCGGTTCGCTGTCGTAGTGCTCCTCCACCAGTTGCCGCAGTTCCGGTTCACGTCGTGGCGGGGCTGTGCGGAGTGGGTGGACCCGTAAGGGTTCGGACATCGGGACGCCTCCGTCCGGGGGCTTCGGTGGGGCATGGAAAGGGCGGTGCACCGGCCGGTGCCCGGCTGTCGAAGTCGGGGACATGGACCGGCGACCGAGGGGCACGAAGGTCACCCGTTCAGTTCGGCGTCACGGGTGACGGCGTAGAACCCCAGGGAACGCAGTACCGCGGTGACCGGGTAGTTGGGCAGGAGGGGTTCGAGTGCCGCCCACTCCCGTTCCACCATCGCGCGGGCACGGGACAGCGCCAGGTCGGTCGCTCCGCAACCGGTGATCTCTTCGATGCACGCGGGGATGTGGAGCTCGTGGACCCCAGGGGACCGGACCCGACGCCACAGTCGGCGTGCGGCGTCCGCGGGCAGGATCTCCAGGGCGCACGTGAGCGGGTAGGTGAGGCGGCCGTTGCGGATGTCCTCGCCCGGCTCCTTGCGGACGCTTCCGTCGCGTGTCCGGTGTCCGAGCAGGTCGAAGACGTCGTCCGCGATCTGGTAACCGAGCCCGAGGGCCTCGAAGTACGCGCACAGCGCCTCCTCCTGGGCTGGTGTGGCCCGTCCCAGGACGGCGCCGATCTCCGCGAGGGCGCGAACGGGCAGGGCGGTCTTGAGACGGTGCACCGCGAGGACGCGCTCCCCCAGGGTCTGCCCGTCCTGCAGGGGGAAGTCGGCGTCGTCGCTGCCCGCGATGTCGAGTGCCTGTCCGGCATGTGCGGCGCGCAGCATCGAGCACAACACCTCGTAGGCGCGCAGCCGGTCGGCAGGCTCCAGGGGGATGAGCCGGAGGGCGCGGTCGAAGGTGAAGTACGCCGCCGTGCCGGCGTTGATCGCGACGGCTTGGCCGTAGAGCCGGTGGGCGGCCACCTGACCACGGCGGAGCTCGGCGGCGTCCTGGACGTCGTCGACCATGAGGCTGCCGGTGTGCAGGAGTTCCACCGCCGCGAGCAGCGGCCGGTAGGGGTCGCTGTCGACTCCGAGCGCCTCCAGGACGGCGGCGAAGGCGAAGGATCTCCAACTCCTGCCGATGCCCTCGACGGTGTGCCGTACGGGAGCGACCAGGGACCGGTGCAGCACCTGGTGGGGCAGGGCTGCCGGCAAGGGCCCGGCGACGGGCCCGATGAGATCGGTGGTCGTGCCGGGTCCCGGTTCGGCCGGGTAGAAGAGCTCGACCTGCGCCCTCGTCTCGGCGCCGATCGTCGCCATCAGCGGGTCGAGGCTGGGCAGCACCTGTGCCGGCTTGACCTCGACGAAACCGGTGCCGCCGACGGGGCGGTGACCGAAGGTGCCGACGGCTTGGACCCTCCCTTCCCAGAAGCCGCGGTGCACGGTGATGGTCCGCACCTCCTGCTGCGGGAAGGAGGCCCGCAGTTCGAGGTCGATGCCGTGGGACGGTGCCGTCAGTCGCCAGAGGACGGGGTACCGGTTGCAGGTGGCCAGCGAGGTCCAGCTCGCCTGCGGTTCCAGGGTCCAGTCGGTGATCGGCATCGCGCCCGTGCCTCCGGGGTCGACCAGGAGGGACGTCCGGTCCGCGGTCCGTCTGGCCCCGGTCCGGTGGTCGGCCTTCCGCCAGGTGGACACGGAGAGGTCGTAGCCGTTGTCCAGGTGCAGGCCGCACCAGTCCCATTCCGGCTCGCTGCGGGCGTAGCCCTGCTCGGCCCTGATGAGGTCGATGCCCCACTCATGGTCGTACCAGGCGATTCCGGTGGCGATGTCGTGCCGGGTCCCGTCGAGCGTGACGCTGCCGGTGACGTCCAGTCGGGTGATGCTGTAGTACCGCATCCCCTCCTCGCCGTCGCCCAGCCCGGCCACCTCGCCCGTCCCGCCCTGCCAGAAGGCCGGCTTCCGGGGAGTCAGCACGCAGTCCAGCGCGTAGTCGAGCCGTGGGTGCCGCAGTTCGACGCGGTAACGCCCCTCCTCGTCGCGCAGCAGTCCGCCGTGCGGCCCGTACCCGAGGTGGAAGGGAGACGTTCCGAGGGTGACGGAGCCCCGCAACGGCAGGTCCGGCAAGGGCGGTTCCTCGGCCGACACCAGGTGCTGCAACGCCTCCCGCAGACGCGGGGCGTAGGCCCGGTCGTGCCGCAGCACGGACCGGATGAGTTCCAGATTGGCCTGGTCGACGCAGGTCAGCTGGGTGTGGCGGTTGCGCCGCGGCTCGCTCCACGCGGCGGCCATGGTGAAGGAGTACCGTGCCGTCCCGTCGGGGCGGCGCTCACCGACCCGGAAGAACGCGGCGAACACGGACACCGGCTCACCGTCGGCGGTGGTGAGGTGGAGGTTGGCGTACCACCATTCCATTCCGGCGCTCTCGTGCGGAAGGTCCGGGTCGCCTTCCTCGCCCAGCGCCGAGAGGTACCGAAGCGCGGCCGGCCCGCTCTCGGGGACAGGTCCCGCCGGGCCGCTGCTCACAGCGTCCGACATCACGCACCCCCACATCCGTCCGATCCAGGGCTTTGTTCCGGTCAAGGGTACTCCGTCAGGTGTGCGCAGGGCGGCGAATCGTGGTGCCCTTCTCGGCTGTTGCCGTAACGGCCATTTACATCCCACGGAGGAGTGGTCATGGTGTGAGCAGTGGAAGTTGTGCGCCGTGCCGCGCTTTCCGGGAGGACAGCCATGCATCGTTTCCGTCGCCTCGCCACGCCACTCGCCCTCGGCCTCGCGTCCTTCGGTGCTCTCGTGCCCTCGGGCGGACCGGCCCAGGCCGCCGGCCCTCCGGCCATCGTGTGCACGGCATCCGCCACCCAGCACTACAGCCCCGGTCTCACGCTCGTCTCCCGGCCGACGCGCATCACGGCGAGCGCCACCTACCACTGCACGGGTGGTGGCAGCGTGGACACCGCGCAGCTCGGCTTCGACTACACGGTGGACGCCGGCTGCCTGCCCACCTCGTCGCCGGTGACCACGGGAGTCAGCATCCTGGACTGGAACGAGGGGCCCGACTCCGAGATCACCTCGACGTTCGTGGTCACCCGTCCTGTGGGGCAGACGGTCGGCACCTCCGTCGGCACGGTGACCGCTGGTCAGTTCGACGGCTACATCTTCAACCTCGTCGGCACGTATCCCGCTCCCGATCTGCTGGCCTGTGCCACCCCGGAGGGGGTCACCTCGAGTCAGGGGCTGCTGGTCCTGACCCTGACGCAGCCGTTCTGATCGCCCGCCCGCAGTTGTCATGAGGGCTGTTCGGCCAGCGGGGCGAACGGCGGGAAGTCGTAGGGACGGGGTGGAGCTCCGGGAGTCAGGGTCCAGACCGGGTCCCAGCCGTCCGACCGGAGGACGGACAGGACGGCTTCGGCGACACGCGACGGCTGCTGCACCGGCACGCCCTTGCGAGCCAGTCCTGCCGCGAAGTCCTCGATCATGGGTGTGGCGGTGAAGGAGGGGCAGAGCACCCGCAGGCGCACGCCCCGGCGCCGGGCTTGCGGCGCGGCGGCCCGGACCAGCCCGATCGTGGCGGCCTTGGCGGCGGTGTAGTACGGGAAACGCGGATAGCCGGTCAGGCCCGCCAGGGAGGACAGCGTGAGGAAGGACCCCTTGCTCTCGGTGAGGACGGGCAGAGCAGCGGTCAGGGTGTTCGTCAAGGTCATGACGTTGTCGCCGAGAATCCGTCCGCACTCATCGTCGACGGGGGCGCCGAGGTCACGGGTACTCCCCCGGGCCCCCGCCGCGGCGACCACGACGTCGAGCCGGCCGAACCGCCGTGTGGCCTCGGCGAGTGCCGTGCGGGCCGTTTCCGGTGCCGTGAGGTCTCCGGCGTGCCAACACGTGCGCAGGGCATGCGCCTCCTGGGCGACACGTTCCGGATCGCGGGCACAGAGCATGACACGAGCCCCTTCGTCGGTCAGCCTTCGGACTATGGCCAGGCCCATGCCCCCGGTGGCGCCCGTGACGAGCACGGTCATCCGGTGCGAGGCGCTGTGCGGCGCTGTCATGGGCGGCCTCCACCCAGTCGGTGGGACTCGTGATGGCCGCGGTCCTGGAGCAGCAGCGCTACGTCGGTGGGGGCGTGCAGGGCCTGTTCGCGGAGCCGCTTGAACAGGGCGAAGGCTCCCGGCGGCAGGGCCGCGAGCTCGGCACCGGTGGCCGCCGCAGCGGAGCGGAGTTCCTCGGGGGCCACGACACGGTCGACCAGTCCGATGCGGGCGGCCTCCTCGGCGTCCAGGGTCGCACCGGTCACATAGAGGCGGGTGGCATGGGTGGGGCCTACGGCGCGCGTCAACAGGGTGGCGTCGCCGAGGTGACCGTGGCGCAGGGCGGGTGTACCGAAGACCGCGTCGCGCGAGGCGATGCGGTGGTCGGCGGCGCACAGCAGCGACAGGCCGGCGCCGATCGCCGGCCCGTTGGCCGCGATCACGACGGGGACGGGGAGGGTCAGCAGGCTGCGGCAGACGGACAGGTACAGGTGCTCGTGGGTGCGCGGGTCGGCCGGTGTGTCGGCGTACTCCCCGGCACGCCAGCGGGCGGTGGCGGCGAGGTCGTCGCCGGCGCAGAACGCGGTGCCGGATCCGGTGAGTACCAGGACCCTCAGCGCGGGGTCGGCGGCCGCCACGGCGAGGGCGTCCAGCAGGCGCAGGGCCAGGGCCTGATCCAGCGCGTTGCGGTGATCGGGGCGGTTGAGGGTCAGGGTGAGCACGCCTGCGTCACAGGTGCTGACCAGAACGGGTGGCGGGTCGTGCGGTGCGGCTTCCATCGCTGCCTTCCGACGGCGGGGGCGGTGTGCGGGCGGGGTGGCCCCGGTGGTGGTCACCGGTAGACGCCGTCGGGGTCGAGGGCGCGCAGGGCGGCGAGCTCCCGGACGGTGACGGCGGGCTCGGGTACGGGCGGTCGGCCTCCTGCTGACCACCCTTCCGTCGTGCGGGCCACCGTGCGGAACGGATCGTCCCCCGGGGCGTCGTGGGGAGGGAGCCAGGTGGACAGGGCGAACGACTCGCCGGGACCGGTCCTTTCGAAGCGTCCGTAGTGGCTGACGCAGGTGCGCACCCGGTCGCCCGGGCTGGTGCGGTGCCGTACGGAGGCCACATAGCGACGGGGTTCGGCCTGGGCCAGGACGACGCAGTCGGCGGCTGCGGCGATGTCGCAGGCACCGCCCGGTCCGGTCAGCCAGCGCCCGTCGGGCAGCAGGCACGTGTTGAGGGCGCCGCTCCGGTCGATCTGCGCGGTGGACAGCACTCCGAGGCACTGCTCACCGCCGGCGGTGACGACGCCTCCGAGGATCTCCGGGAGGCCGACGCGGTGGCCCGCTCCGGGCAGGTGTGCGGGGGCGAACAGATGGACCTGGCCGTGCGCGGGCCGCATGTCGTAGAAGCCGAGTTCGGCGCAGACCCGGATGTCGACGCCGCGTCGTGCCAGCATGTCGCGGGCCAGCCAGGCCGCCAGGTGGGAGTGGCCGATGCCTGCGAGCACCGTCGTGTGTCCGTCGGCCAGCACACGGTCGCGCACGGCGCGTGCGCCGAGGATCACGAGTCGTTCCCTGGCACCGGCCGTGCTGGGGACGGTGCGGGACGGGCGGGCGACGCGGCGGGGACGGCGGTCGAGGCGGCGCAGATAGTCGTCGTGTCCTCGAGGTGACCTCACCCACCGGTCGAACCACTCGGTCCCCGCGCCGCGACGGCAGTGGGCGTTGACCTCCTCGAGGAAGGTGTAGTCGTCCGGGTATCCCGCCACCCCGGTGGCCGGCGGTGTGGCGAGTGCCTGCGGATGTGCTCCACGGGGTGCTGGGCACAGGGCGCGGACCAGGTGTCCGGGCACGGCGAGCAGTCCCGAGCAGGCGTCGGGCAGACGCTCGACGATCCGTTCGGCGGAGGCGAGGACACCGTGCCGGGCGGCGTAGGCGGCCCAGGCGCCCTCGCCCGACGGGGAGCCGAGGACCAGGTTGCCGCGGCGGTCGGCCAGCACGGCGTGCACGAGGGTGAGGTCGGGGGCCAGGGGACGGACGAGGTGGGCCGTGCCGCCGTCGAACGAGGTGACGGTCTCCAGGTCGGCGGTGAGCGCGTGGCGCAGGTCGCTGGTCAGCAACGACCGGGTGACGGCTGCCGGGGCACCTGTGCCGGCCGCCGCCAGTCGCTGGACCAGCGTCCACAGCGGCCAGATCTCCGCCGTGAAGGGCTGCCCCTGCGCGATCTGCGCGTAGAGGGGGTTGTGGCGGGGCAGCGGGTACACGTCGCCCAGGAAACCGGTGATGACGTGGCGCACGGCTCCCGAGAGAGCCAGTGCGTGTGCGCTCGAGTGCACCGCGGCGACGCTCACGGTGACGTCCTGCCGCCCCTCGCGGGTGCGGGCCAGCGCGTACAGCAGTGCGTTGGGCCGGGCCATGGTGGAGGCGAAGTGCAGGTGCGCGCCCGGTTCGACCCAAGCCCTGAGCATGTCGTCGGGGTCGTCGTGCAGTACGGGGCCGTTCATGCGGGCGCGGCCAGGAGGAGGGCCGAGGTCTGGCTGCCCAGGGCGAAGGACAGCGAGAGTGTGAGCCCGACGTCGCCGCGCCGTGGCCCCTCGGCGACGTGGTCGAGGTCGCATTCGGGGTCGACCGGCCCGGGGAGCGGGGTGGGTGCGAGCTCCTGATGATGGATCATCAGCGCGCACGCGGCCGCGTTGACCAGCCCCGCCGCTCCCAGCGTGTGTCCGAACACCGCCTTGTTGCCGCCCAGCGGAGGCCAGGCCGCCGGGGACGTGCCTGCGTAGAGGTGGCGCATCGTGCGGCACTCGGACAGGTCGTTGAGCGGCGTGCCCGAGGCATGTCCGGCCACGTACGAGACGTCACCGGCACCACGGCGGGTGTCGTCCAGCAAGGCACGCACCAGGTCGGCGGCCGAGCGGCCGGTGGGGTCCATGCCCGTCGCGTGCCGCGCCTCGTTGCCGGAGCGCTGGCCCAGGACCTCGGCATAGACCCGGGCGCCCCGCCTGCGGGCCGATTGCGACCGCTCCAGCAGCAGTGCGACGGCGCCTTCGCCGAGCACGAACCCGTCACGGTCACGGGCGTACGGACGGCACGCGGTGGGCGGGTCGTCGACGCGTCGGCTGAGGACGCCGAGGGCGTTGTAGCAGGTGAGCAGTTCGGGCACGACCGGGAACTCGTGTCCGGCCACGATGACCGCGTCGGCGGCCCCGGTCCTCAGACGGTCGACGGCCCAGCCGAGGGCCTGGTGCCCCCCGACACACGCCGAGCTCAGCGTGGTGACCTGTCCGCGGAGGTTGCCGTAGATGGCGTACAGGGTGGCCGGAGCGCCCGCCAGACCGGTCAGCGCGGCCGTCCTGGGCACGGTGGCCGGGTCGTCGCCCTGCCGGTCGCGGATGTGCTCGGCCCACCAGTCCAGTGGTCCGCGTGACGACGAGGCGACCACATCGACACGCCCGGGGTCCACGGCGTCGCCCGTCAGGGAGGCGTCCCGGCGCGCCTCCTCCATCACGGCCATGGCCACCAGGGCCTCGTCGGTGCAGGAGCGGGCGTGCCGGGGGTCGAGGCCGGGCAGGTCCGCCGACGGACGGCGGCAGGAGACGGTGGCTGCCATGGCGTTGTCGATGCCCTTGAACTGCGCGTCGGCGGTGAGCGAACGCGCACCGGGGCGCCCGGTGCGCAGGTTGTTCCAGAAGGCGGACGCGGAGGGGGAGCCGGCCAGGCGCGCCCCTATCCCGGTGATGACGATCGACATCGTGCGAAGACTCCTGAACGAACGAGGGGCTGTTGATCGGTGTGCGGCCGAGGTCCTGAGAAGGAGCGTCCACGGCGCGCCGACGCCGCGTGGGCAGCGTCCGGTCACCGCTCTGGCGACGACCGTAGGCGGGCAGGCGGACGCTTCGGTGACGTCGGCGCGACGCGGGACCCTCGGAGCGTCCCCTGTACGTCGTCGGCGCATGGCGCGCGCCACGGGCGCACGCCCGGTCGCGGCGCGTCGGGAGCGCCCGTGCGGCGATCCTCGGCAGGCGTGCCGAGCTGTTGCCTCAGCAGCGCAGCTTGCCCCCGTCGATGACGATCTCGGTGCCGGTGACATAGCCGGCTGCGGTGGAGAGCGAGAAGGCGGCGACCTTGCCGAACTCCTCCGGTGTCCCGAAGCGGTGCAGCGGTATGTCCGCGCAGCTCTCCTCCGGCCCCAAAGGAGATCCTGGGGTGGGGAAGCGTCCGGGGACGAGACTCAGCACCCGTATGCCGTCCGGTCCCAGCTCTGCGGCCATCTGCCGGGCCGCCATGGCCAGTCCGGGACGAAGTCCGTCGGAGAGGCCGAAATCCGGTAGGGGACGGCGGGCCGAGGTCGACAGGACGAAAACGATGGCGCCGCCGCTCGGAAGGTGCCCGGCCACGGTGGTGGCGGTGCGCAGCAGGCCGAGGAAGAGGTGGTCGAAGTGGGCCCGCCACTGCTCGTCGGTGGCATCGCACACGCGGCCCCGAGCACTCGGTCCGGTCGCCAGCAGAGCACCGTCCAGGCGCCCGTGGTGGTGCAGTGCCGCTCGGACGAGCCGGGCCGGCGTGGCCGGGTCCTCGACCGGGGCTGTCACGCCCACGGCGTGCCGGCCCAGGCGGGACACCGCGGCCTCCACGCGTTCCGGGGAACGGGAGGACACCACTACGCGGGCGCCCTCCTGGACGAGGGCGGAGGCGGCCGCGTAGCCCAGTCCGGCGGTGGCGCCGGTCAGGACGAAGACGCGGCCTTCCAGTCCCAGGTCCATCACCGGCTCCCGGCTCGCCGGTCCGCGGCCGAGGGCGCGTCCGTCCAGCGGTGCTCGTCACCGTGGTGCCAGGGGAAGAAGTGCAGGTTCCACCGTCGGAGGCAGTTGACGTGCAGCGCGAGTTCCGCGATCAGCGCACCGTAGTCGTCTTTCGAGCGCACCTGCGGAAGCACCGCGTAGACACGGTCGAAGAGGTCGCGCAGGGTGCGGAAGCCGCAGTGCCCGAGGAACTCCGCCTGGAGTTCGGTCAGCGGGCGGGTCAGCGCGAGGAGGCCGGCGAGGTCTGTGTGGGGATCGTGAGCTGCTCGGGCCAGGGGGTTCAGCGTGGTCGAACCGAGCGTGCGCATCTCCCCGTTGACGTAGACCAGGGTCGAGAAGTACTGGCCGCGGCTGCCCAGTGGCACCCTCCCGCCGTGCAGCTCGACCACCTCGGGCGCGGGAGTGAGCCAGATGCGCTCGGTGGCCCGGCGCATGTCGTCGATGAGGTCACGCACCGCCGGTTGCTCCGCGTCGTGGCTGGGTGGCAGCCCGAGGCCCGCCCCGGGCGGGTGGCCTTCCCGTGCGACCTCGACCTGGAAGTGACCCGGCCCGCGGTAGACGGCTTCCCAGCAGCGCCGTGCCACCGTGGCCAGGGCCGGGACGTCCGCGTCCTCGACCTGCGCGACGCGGGCGCAGACGGTCGGTTCGAGAACCGGTGCGTACTTGATGAGCAGGTGCTGCAGGCGGGTCAGGTAGACGCTGCCGTCCGGAGCGTCCGTGCGGTCCTCCAGTGTCTGGCGTTGCGCGAAGACCGCGTTGATGTCCGGGGCGAGGTGATACATGTGGCCGTCGGCGACGACGGCGTGGCTCTGGATGCTCCTGTAGGGCAGCATGCGCCACCAGGTGTCGGCGAGCACGGGGTTGCGTGCGTCGTCGAGACGGGCTGTGACGGTGATGTCCAGACTTGGCCAGGTCAGAGTGACACGTCGCATGGGTCTCCTGTGCCGGTGGTCGGTATGCGGGTTCTCGGGCCTCGGCGAGGTACCGGCGGTCCTGACGGCGTCGTCACGCGCCGGCGTCGTCGCCGCCCGGACGTACGTGCACGGCGCGTGGTCCCCGGAACACGCTGTCCGTCGGACAGCGGTCCCGCTGCGGAGCGAGGCTCATCCGGGGGAAGCGACGGGCCATCTCCGTCACGAGCGTCCCTGCCATGGCCCGGACGAGCGGCGCTCCCGGACAGTGGTGCGGGCCGGCCCCGAACGCGAGATGGGGGTGAGGACGGTGCTGTGGCGCCACCTCGTCGGCACGGTCGAAGACAGCGGGGTCGCGGTTGGCGGCGGCCAGGGACACCAGGACCGTGTCACCTCGGGCGACCGGAGTGCCGGCGATGTGGCCGTCCCGGGCGGCGAACCTCCATACGCCGCGAACGATCGGGCCGTCGTGCCGCAGGTACTCCTCCACGGTGGCCGCGAGTGGCGCTCCTGGATGCCGGAGCCGGGGCAGGGCCCCTGTCCCGGTCAGTCCCCGGATCAGTGTGGCCAGAAAGTCCACGGTGCTCTGTCGCCCCGCGACGAACATCTGCAGCACCAACTGACCACGGGGCACCCCGCTCTCCGGGCTGCCGGGACCGCCTTCCGTCAGGAGGCGTGCCAGGAGGCCGGTGTGCCGCTCGGACGACTCGGCCGACTCGGCCAGACATGCGTCGACATGGGCCGCGAGCGCGTCGCGGGCACGAGCGACCCGTTCTCGCGCCCTGTCGTCGTCCACGGGGGCGACGAGCGCGGCGGCTCGGCGGCCCAATGCCTCGTCCCACTGCACGCCGAGGAAGTCGCCCACGGCGGTGTTGACCAACGGCTCGATCACTTCCGCCACGAGGTCGGCGGTCCCCGTCGGGGACAGTGCCTGCAGGAGCGGCGGACAGCGGCGGCGGACCTGGGCGGCGAAGTCGCGCACGGCGGACGGAGCGAACGCCGGTCGGACCAGGCGACGTGCCTCGGTGTGCAGCGGCGGGTCCCAGTCGAGCAGTCCCATCCGCATGGGTGACACGTGCTTCGCGTCGGCGGCGGCGATCCACGAGTGGTCGCTGCGGAAGGTTTCGGTGTCCAGCAGCACGTGCCGAGCGGCTCGGTACGACGTGACGAGCCACACGTTCCAGCGGTCGTGCAGACGCGCTCGCACCACCGGGGCGCTGTGGCGCAGCTCGGCCAGCAGCGGGAAGGGGTCGTCCAGTCGGGACAGATCCTGTGGCAACTGCACGGTCTCGGGCACACCGTGCGCCGCCGCTGCGGTTCTCGGGAGGTCGCTGTCCGGATCCACGCCATACCTCCGGCATCGGAGAGGGGGCCGGACGCGGGCGCGCCGGTGCCCCGATTGCCAGGACAACACCTGGCTACCGCTTCGGCTACCGCTGTTTCCGGCCGATGTGCCCTCACACCGGCCGGAGATCCCATGAGGTCCTCACTGCGCCCCGGTCATCCGTGCGGGCGTCGTCCCGGAGGGCGAGGAGCGCGAGTGCTCACACGGGGAGGACGGTGATGTTGGCGGGACCGGCCACCAGATCGATGCCGGTGGTGAGGCATTTCAAGAGGTCGGTGTTGAGGAGCACGATCTCGTAGATCAGCTGATCGCCGGCGAAGTCACCGGAGGTGATGGTGGCGACGACGACGACGACGTTCTGGCCCACGGGCCGCTCGGTCAGCGAGATGCCTCCGCTGAAGCGGGAGACACCGGTGGGGTCGCCGGCCGAGTCCCTCCACCGGATGGTGCCGGAGACGCCGGTCACCGGCAGGCTGACGGAGCAGGACAGCAACGCCTCTCCTTCGGCTTCGTAGTCGGCGAAGGCGTGGTCGGGCGAGGTGGAGACGCACGGGCCGAAGGTGCCTTCGGCGGCGAAGGAGGTCTGCCGGGGCAGTAGCACCAGGCCGGGGTCGAACTCCTGGGTGGCGTAGCCCGGGCAGTCCACCAGTGCGGACTGCCCGGATGCGGGCGCGGGTGCGGCGGACGCGGGCGTCGGCAGGGCGACGACGCATGCCAGGGGCAGCACGAGTGCGGTGAGAAGAGAGCGGACATGTCGTAGCACGGTGGTTCTCCTTGGTGGTCCGGTGAGCAGGGAAGGGTGGACAGGGCATCAGCGGGAGCTGTCGTCGCCCCCGTGGTCGTCGCCCCCGTGGTCGTCGCCCCCGTCGGGCCAGTGGAAGACGACCTTGCCCGTCAGTTCGCCCCGCTCCATCGCTCGGAAGCCCTCGATGGCCCGGGCGAAGGGCAGTTGGAGTGACACGGTGGGCTTGAGGCGCTTCCGCCGCATGAAGGTGATGAGGTGGTCCAGTTCTCCCGGCGAGCCGGAGGTGGATCCCAGCACGCGCAGCTCCTGCCAGAAGATGCGGTTGAGCAGCGCCGGAGGATCGGCCCCGGTCGTGGCGCCGGTGACGACGACGGTGCCGCCCGGTCGCAGGGCCCTGAGGGAGTGGCTCCAGGTGGCCCTGCCCACGCTTTCCATCACGGCGTCCACCGGTGCGGGCAGCGGCGCCCCTGTGGGGAAGGCCGTTTCGGCGCCGAGGGCGCGGGCGGCCTCCCGTTTGGCCGGTGAGCGGCTGGTGGCCCAGACGCGGAACCCCGCGGCGGAGGCGAGCTGTATCAGCGCCTCGGACATGCCCCCGCCGGCGCCCTGGACGAGCACGGTGTCGCCTGGGCGGAGACCGGATTTGGTGAAGAGCATCCGGTACGCGGTCAGCCAGGTCGCGGGCAGGCAGGCGGCCTCGGCGGCGGAGAAGTACTCCTGCGGGTAGGGGTGCAGGCAGCGGCGGGGCACCGCGACGAACTCGGCGAAGGTACCGGGGTACCCCTCGCTGAGCACGGTGTGGCGGGGATCGCGGATCGGATCGTGGGCCCAGGCGGCGTCGGAGACCAAGCCGTGGACGATGACCCGGCGGCCGTCCTCGTCGGTGCCCACGCCGTCGCAGCCGAGGATCATGGGGAAGCGGTGGGCCGGCAGTCCGTCGCCGCGCAGGGTCCACAGGTCGTGGTGGTTGAGCGCCGCGGCTTCGACACGGATCACCGTCCAGTCCGGGGCCGGTGGTCGTGGTGGTGGCTGGGGGCCGTGCCGGAGGGCGGACAGCGGGTCGCCGGAGGAAGGGTGGGCGGCGTAGACGGCCTGCATCGGCTCACTCCGATCGGAGGATGGCGTCTGTGGGAGGGGAGGACGACAGCCCGCGCCGGGTGTGCCTGACCATCGCGGTGAGAGGGCCGGCCCCGCCGATCTCGTGGAACTCGGCGTCGGGATACCGCGTCATGACGTGGCGCAGGGAGGCGGCCCATTGCACGGTGTGGGTGAGGTGTTCGGCGAGATGGTCGCGCACCGTGCCGATCCGGTGGGGTCGCGCGGTGCGGTTGGCGACGACCGGGAAGGCCGGTGGCGCGAAGTCGGTGCTCTTCAGCACCTCGGCGTAGCGCTTCGCCGCGCCGGACAGGTAGCGGGAGTGGAAGGGGGCGCTCACTTCCAGGGGTACGACGCGCAGGGCGCCGGCGGCGCGCAGGGCAGGGACGGCGGCTTCGAGGGCGTCGTGCGGTCCGGCGAGGACGACCTGCTCCTCGGTGTTCACCGCTGCCACGTCGAGGCGGCGCAGGGACGGCCGGGTGAGGCGGGCACGGACCTGGTCGACCGTGAGGCCGATGACGGCGGACATGCCGCCACCGCGGACCGTGTCCATCAGGGCGGCCCGCCGGGCGACCAGCGCGAGGCCTTCCTGGAAGCCGAAGGCGCCGGCCACACACAGCGCGTTGTACTCGCCGAGGCTGTGCCCCAGGGCCAGGTCGGGTCGGCGGCCGTGGTCCTCCTCCCACCGACGGCAGGCGAGGGCGTTGACGACGAAGACCGCCGGCTGGGTGTGGAGCGTGCGGTGCAGGGGGCGCTCCGTGTCGCCCGAGCAGAGCCGGCGCACCGAGTGACCGAGCACCTCGTCGGCCTGACGGACCATCCGGGGGTATCGGTCGAAGAGGTCGGCGCCCATGCCCAGTCGCTGTACGCCCTGGCCGGGGAGGACGAGCACGTCGGTCATCGGGACACCGCCTCCGCGTCCCGTCCGCTCAGGGAGGAGAGGGCTGCCGCGCGTGTCTCGTCGTGCGCGGCCACCTCCGCCTCCATCGCCCGCGCGAGGTGGGCCAGGCGCTCCCGGGCGAAGCGTTCCTTGAGCAGTTCCAGGCTGCGGCGGGGGGCCCGCGCGATACGCAGGGCGGTTCGGCGTGCGTGGACCGGCACCTGTGGGTGGGAGGTGACGTCGACTCCCGCACCGCGGGCGGCGAGTTCGGCTCCGCGGTAGGGGCGTCCGGTGAGCAGCATCTCCTGACCGAGTGCGGCGCCGAGCACGTGAGGGAGGAGGTAGGTTGCTCCCATGCACGGCGTGAAACCGAGGGACATGAAGTTCGCCGCGTAGGAGGACGTCAGGCTCAGCACGACGGCGTCTGCGCTCAACGCGAACAGCAGGCCCCCGCCCAGGGCGTGCCCTTGGGCAGCGGTGACCACGGGCAGGGGACAGCGCACGAGGACGTCGGCGAACCGTCCGAGTCCGCCGGGCACGCGGTGCCGCGCGTCCCTGAGGGGTTCGGAAGCGAGTCCCGAGCAGAACATCCCGGGCAGCCCCTCGACGAGCACGACCCGCACCTCGGGCTCGGACACCACGGCCCGCAGGGCGGCCTCGAAGGTCCGCCACAGCGGGTCGTCGATCCGGTTGCCGCCGCGGACGTCGGTGAGGCGGACGACACCCAGCGGTGGCTCCACCGCGCGCGTCACGGTCGTCCGTCCGGTCATGACGTCCGGCCCTCGGCGCACCGTGCGGCGGCGGGGTCGGCGATGCGCGCGGCCCGTCCGGGCCGGGACACCGGTCGCTCGCTCTTCGAGGTGTGCATGACATCGTCCTCACATCCGCGTCGGTCGTCGCCGCTCTCCGTGCGTCGGTCACCGTAGGAAGGGCGGGGGACGGGGCGGAGGCGTCGCGGTCACGCCCGTGCGGCTGGTGCGTTCCCTCCGCGTCCCCGGCGCGCGGCCCGCGCCTCGCAGGCTGCTGTGCCGCACGCCGTCCACAGGAGCCGACCGGAGGCAGCGGTGAGCCACAGTCGTCCGAGCCGTCCCAGGAACCTCAATCAACTCGTCGACCCCTATCCGCGGTACGCCGCGCTGCGCGAGGCGGGACGAGTGGTGCGCATCACCACGTCGTTCGCCGGCGAGGCGACACTGGTGACCCGTTACGAGGACGCCGCGGCGCTGGCCGGCGACACGCGGCTGAGCACCGACAGCGCACACGCGTCCCCCGAGGTCCGCCGCCGGCTGGAGGCGGGCAAGTTCCGGGTGCTCGACGCCTGGCCGGACAACATGCTGGTGCTGGATCCGCCCCGGCACACACGGCTGCGGCGGCTGGTCGCACGGCATTTCACCGCCCGCCGGGTGGAGGCACTGCGCCCGTTCGTGCGTGAGTCGGTGGGCGAGCTGGTCGACGCCCTGCCGACGCGGGGCCATGCGGACCTGGTGCGCGGCCTGGCCCTGCCGGTGCCCCACCGCGTGGTGTCCCGGCTGCTCGGAGTGCCGGCGGAGGACTCGCCGCTGCTGCAGCAGTGGCTGGAACAGATCACCCTGCTGCCGGTCGACGACGCGGCCGTCGCCACGGTGTCCCGCGGGCGCGAGGAGATGCTGGGCTATCTGGAGTCCCTGATCGACGCGAAGCGCCGGAACCCGGGCGACGACCTCATCAGCGCCCTGCTGTCCGGTGACGCGGGCACCGACCGCCTGACGGTTCCTGAGATCGTCTCCATGGCAGGACTCCTGTTCAGCGCGGGCACCGAGACCACCGTCCACATGATCGGCAACGGCCTTCAGTTCCTTCTGCGGTACCCTGCCCGTCTGTCGGCTCTGGCGGCCGATCCCTCACTGGTCGGGCCCGCCGTGGAGGAACTGCTGCGGCTGGAGAGTCCTATCACCCTGGGGCTGCTGCGGTACGCGGCCTGCGACCTGGCCGTGGGGGAAACGGTGATCCCGAAGGGCGACCTGGTGATCGTCGGGGTGGCCACCGCCAACCACGACCACCGGCACTTCTCCCCCGCCGACGAGATGGATCTGTCACGCCAGGACCGCAGTCATCTCACCTTCGGCAAAGGACCGCACTACTGCCTCGGAGCGCCGCTGGCCAGGCTGGAGCTGGGGGAGGTCTTCGGCACCTTGGTGCGCCGTTACCCGCGGATGCGGCTGGCCGTACCGGCGGAGGATCTCGTGTGGGGCGCTGCGACGCTGCGGGGGCTCGAGGCGCTGCCCGTCCGGCTGAGCCCCTGAGCCGCCCGGCGGGCACCGTTCCTTCCCCGTGACGCGCCTTGGCCACGGCGACCCGCGCTGTGCGCCTCCTGGGCGCCGTGGCGGTGACGCGTGGTGGAGCGCGGTGACGCGCGTCGGCTCACCTCTCGTCGGCCCGCAGCAGCGCCAGCAGCGACGTGACCAGTTGGGAGCGCAGCCGAAGAGCCGGTTCGGCAGCTGACCGCCGATCAGCCGCGATGTGCCGTCGGTCACACCACAGCATCACGTCACTGCAGGCCTCGAAGGCCGCTGTCCGCACCGCCAGTCCCTCCGAGACGACGGTGAGACGGGGCACGAGGGAGCCGGCGAGGACGGAATGCAACCGGAGGACCACCGGCTTGTCCGCCAGGTCGGTCCCGGCGTCCGCGGAACCGCAGCCCTGGATCACCGTGAGGACGGCGAGACCGAAACCGTCGCAGAGCTGGACCAGCCGCAGCGCGTCGGCGGTCAGGTCGGGGCCGTCGAAGCTCCACCGCAGCACGCCTACCGGATGGCCACCGAGACGAGCCAGCCCCAGTTCCTGGTGGCCCGCCGAGACGACCGGTGTCCAACTGCCCGGGTCCAGCATGGTGGCCAGGGCGGCCGTCGACGGCTCGACCACAGGGCCCGTGGCGGTCGCCGGACCGTCCTGCGCGGCTCTCGTGGGGCGCCAGGTGCCCGTCCGCTCCGGGAAGTAGGCCAGCACCGCGCGCAACAGGCTCCGGGCCGAGAGGGTGTCGACGGCGCGCAGGAGGAGGTCGTCGGCGAGGTGGACGGTGGGGGCCGGGCCGGCTCGTGCGTCGAGCAGGACGGTGATACCCGGCGCCGCGGCCCGGAAGCGGGGGGTGAACGCCGTCTGCTGCCGGGCTCCGGCAGCCGGTTCCGGTCCATCGGCTGTCGCCAGCGTGATCAGCGGCATGTGACCGGACTCGGCGATGTCGGCCAGGCGTCGCTGGGCCCGGGTGTCGTCGGCCGTGCTGCCGGGTGTCACCGGTGCGGTGAGGGCGTGGACGGCGACGGGACGTCGCCCGATGGTTCCCAGCCCCGCGACGGGGTGCCGGCCGTGGAGCGCGTCATCGACGGCTTCGCCCAGGAGCGTGCCGCCCACGGACGTCGGCCGCAGTCCCACCAGGGAGTCCCGGTCCAGGAGTCGCAGCAGGCTCTGCCAGGCGTCCTTCGCGTCCGGGAACGCGGCGGGCTCCCGGTCGACGAGGGTTTCTCCCCCCGGCATCGGTGCCGGGGTGCGGACGGACCGGTCCGGAGCCGGACGTCGGCGGTGCGGGCCGCTGGGAGGCGGCGTGAGGTGCGGGCGCCGCGCGGGATCGGCGGAGAGGAGTGCCTTCACGCGTCTCTGCAGCAAGGGCCCCGGCGCCACGTCGAGTTCGTCGCGCAGTATGCGCGTGGTGCGGCTGTAGAGATCGACCGCCTCGGCCGTCCGGCCCATGGTGGCCAGTGCCTCCATCTGCAGAGCGGGGAAGCGCTCGTCGTAGGGGTACAGCGCGGAGGCGGCCTGAAGGTCAGGGAGGGCTCCGCCCGGGTCACCCGCCGCGATCCGCAGCGTCCCGAGCAGCGACAGGGCCGAGGTGTGGGCCTCCTCCAGTCGGCCGGCCAGGTCGAGGCCGAGGACGCGGTTGTCGCCGGGTAACACCAGCGGTCCCCGCCAGAGCCGCACCGCGTTCTCCAGTCTCCGCATCGCGTCCGGGGCACTGCGCGGCGCCTCGTCCTCCGCCACCCGCACCTCCCGCAGGAAGACGCCGAAGTCCGTCTCCTCCTCGGCGACGTCGAGCCGGTAACCGGGCTGCTGGGTGACCAACCGGCGTCGGCCCGCCCCCAGCGGCTCGACCGTGTCGAGGTACTGACGCAGCCGACCGATCTGTGCCTTGAGGGCGGCACGGGGCTCACGCGGGACGCGCAGGCCCCAGAGGAGATCGGTGAGCGTTTCCTCGGTCAGCACCTGGCGCCGGGCCAGCACGAGGGCGGCCAGCAGAGCGCTTCGGTGTCGACCGGGCACCGGCAGCGGGCCTGCCCCGGTGTCCGTCGCCACGGAGCCGAGCAGCAGGAATCTCACGTCGGGTCCCCTTGCGTCGGTGCCGTACCGCGGCGGGGGGTCACCGCCCGCATGGACGACGCCTGGTGATCGTCGCTCCGCGCGGCCCGCCATCCCGGAACCGAGGCGCGAGGAGTCCGGGCATCGTGCTTTCCGGATCGGAGAGGGGCGAGCGGCTCACGGGTGCATCCGAGCCCTCGCGGAGAGGGGAAACAGGGGCAGTGCACGAAAGCTGCGGACGGTGTCCGGTGCACCACTGCTCATGCGTCATCACGACCGCCATCACATGAGGAGGGGAGGTGGTCCCGCAGGGCCGGGGCGGGCGGCAGAAAGGTTTCAGCTCCGATCCGGTCCCGCACGGCCGTGCCGAGTCGTCGAGAATGCAAAGAAGTCTCGTCACTTACATTTAGACCGACGAGCCGGGAATGCACAAGTAGCCTTACAGGCCTTTCTCACCGCTCCGAGCCGTCACGGCCACGGTGCAGCACCGAGGGAATTGGCACGCCTTTTTATTCTTGTTCCGCCGTAGCGACTTCATCCCGGCGCACAGAAACGGACGGCGGAGTACAAAGACCCACCCGATTCCTTGTTCCGCTCAGCAGGTCGCCTGAAGAACGGCGGCGGACCAGGAGAAGCCGTTTCCGGCACCCAGGAGCAGATACCTCGCCCCTTTCCGTCCGGTGCCCGCGACGCAGCGGTCCAGGGCTGCGAACTGATCCGCCGCTCCGAGGTGGCCGACGGTACGCCCCCAGGCCCACGTACTGCGTTCGGGAGCGATACGCAAGGAGCGGAAATAGAATGCTCGCATACGGCTGACCCCCAGGTTCGGCAGAACGAACAGCGAAATGGCGTCCATGGTCGTGTCCGCATCCGCCAACGCCCGGCGCACCGCTCGCCGCTGCCCGTCCACGATGCGGGAGACCACAAAATCCGCGCCCATCCGTCGGGTGAAGGCGGCTCTGGCGGCAGCCACCTCCACACGGCGGTCGACACCGGCGACGGACTCCGCCAACGCATCATCACGGTGCATTCCCTCCAGTTCGGGGTCCGACTCCGTGACGACGCTCAGCAACCGCAGGGGCCCCGTGCGCCGGGAAAGCACCAGGGCGGCACCGCCGTCTCCGTAGGCGGTTCCGGGGTCGCTGTGCCAGCGGTCGAAACCGGGTGCCGGGAAGCGGTCGGCGGCGGTGATCAGTACGGAGTCCTTGCCCGGTTCCACCAGCAGGCGGGCGACTCCCAGCTCCAGGGCGGCCATTCCGGCGTTGCACACCTGCCGCACCTCGACGGCGGGGCACACTCCTCCGATGGTGCCGGCCTGTACGTAAGCGGCAGCCGACCACAGTTCGGGTCCCTGTCGATGGCTCGCGGCGTGGAGCACGGCGGCGAACGTCTCCGCCGCGTGGCCGGCGCGAGCCACCGCGCGCCGTCCCGCACGGGCCGCCATCTCCGGGGCGGACACCGCGTCGGACACGCAGACGGACGCGAGGCCGAGACGGCCGGCCTCGTCCTGCCCCAGTTCACCGGCCCGCACCGCGGCGCTCACACCTCTCGCGGGTGGCAGCCAACTGCCCGTGGCCGCCACGTGGACGTCCTCCACCCGCACCTGGCCCTGCCCTTCCGTAGGCGCTTCGGCCACCACCCGGTCCCGTGTCCGCCGCCGATCTCCCGGGAAGCGGGCGGTGACCGTGCGAGGCCCAGACTGACCGGCATCCGGTACGCGGCAGCCACGTGTGCCGGGACGAGCCGTCACGCCTCCGTGCCCCGCGCGCACCCCGGCCCGCCTACCTTCGCCGTGTTCGACCAGGTTCCGCCGCGAGGAGGCCGGGTGACAGTGAAGAGCAGCCCGACGGGTTCCCTACCGGAGCCCGTGGCGATCATCGGCATGTCCTGCCGGGTCCCGGGAGCAGAGGGTCCGCGGGAATTGTGGGACCTGCTGCTGGCCGGGCGCAGCGTCATCGGCCCCGCCCCTCCGGAACGCTTCGTCGACCTGGACACGGGCGGGGCGGCCGCCCCCAGGGCCGGCCTGCTGGAGGACCTCGCGGGGTTCGACGCGGCCTTCTTCGGGCTCTCCCGCCGGATGGCCGCCTGGGCGGACCCTCAGCAACGGATGCTGCTCGAACTCGCCTGGCAGGCGCTGGAGGACGCGGCCCTCGACGTCGAAGGGCTGCGGGGCAGGCCGGTGTCCGTCGTGACCGGCGCCTGTATGACCGAGTACCGGGAGCGCATGATCTCCGCGGGTGCTCACGACCCGGCGGCCTTCACCGGCACTCTCAACGCCTTCCTCGCCAACCTGATCTCGTACCACTTCGACTTCACCGGCCCCAGTTACGCCGTCGACTCGGCCTGCTCGTCCGGTCTCACGGCCGTACACCTGGCCGTGCAGGGCCTGCGGAGCGGGGACTGCGACATCGCTCTCGCGGCCGCGGCCAACGTCCTCTGCCACGGCTTCTACAGCAGCAACGCCTACCGTGCGGGCGTGCTGTCGCCCACCGGCGCCTCCGTGCCGTTCGCCGCGGCGCGTGACGGATACATCCGTGGTGAGGGGGGCGCCTGCGTGGTGCTGAAACGGCTTCGGGACGCCGAGCGCGACGGCGACCCGGTGCACGCGGTGATCCGGGACGTGGCCGTGTCCCACGACGGCCGCTCGGGCGGCCTGACCTCCACCCATGCCGCGACGCAGACAGAACTCCTGCGCCGAGTCGCGCGGCGTTCGGGCACACCCTTGGGTTCGCTCGGCCACTTCGAGGCCCATGGGCCGGGTACGGGCGGCGACAGCGTCGAGATCCAGGCACTGAGGCGCGCGATGGCCGGCCTCCGACGGGCTTCCGGCCCCGGAGGCAGCCTGTGGCTCGGCTCCGTGAAGTCCAACATCGGCCACCTCGAGGCCGCCGCCGGGCTGGTCTCCCTGGTGAAGAGCGCCCTGGTGGTGCGCTCGGGCGTCATCCCGCCCGTCGCGGGGCTGCGCGGTCCGCACCCCGACGTCGCCGCCGCGGCGCCGCTGGTCAGGCCGGCCCTGACAGCGGTGCCGTGGGAGACGCAGGACCGGCGGCACTCCCGACGTGCGGCGGTCAACTCCTTCGGGGTGGGCGGAGCGCTGGCCCACGCCCTGATCGAGTCCTGCGCCTCCGAACCGACGGCTCCGGCTCCGGCTCCGCGGACACTGCAGACGCCGCTGCCGCTCGCGGTGCCCGTGTCGGCCGCGAGCGAGTGGTCCTTGCGCGAGCTTGCGGAGGCGCTGTTCGCGCTGCTCCAGGGGCCGGACGCGCCCGACTTCCCGTCCGTCGTGCACACCCTGCGTCGTGCCCGGGTGCCACTGGCCAGGCGACGTGTCCTGATCGCGTCCGACGCCGCGCAGCTCGCCGCGGGCCTCCGCGCGCTGGCCGAGGGAGGCACCAGCGCGTACCTGGTGCCTCCGGACGGCTCCGCGGCGGGCCTCTCCCCGTGCGACGGTGCGCGGGAGGTGCCGCGGTGGCTCGCCGGAGAGCGGCCGCGGTGGCCCGACGTGCCGTCCGTTCCCGCCCCGCGCCGGGTGCACCTGGTGCCGTATCCCTTCCAGCGCGTCCGCTGCTGGTTCGAGCCCGCAGGGCCCGGTGCGCCGCGGGGCGAGCGCGGGCTCCCGACCTACGTCACGTCCGAGAAAGGCTGACCTGATGGCTGTTCCCACCATCGAGACGATCCGTGAGACCGTCCGGTCGCAGCTGGCGACCACGCTGTTCTGCGAGCCCGCGGAGATCGCCGACGACACTCCCTTCGAGGATCTGGGCCTGGACTCCGTCCTGGGCGTGGAGCTGATCGGGGGGGTCAACGCGGCCTACGGGCTGGAGGAGAAGGTGGCGGCGGTGTACGAGAACCCCACGGTGGAGCAGTTCTCGGCGCACGTGCGCCAGCAGCTCGCGCAGCGGCAGGCACCGTGAACCGCGACCACGTCCGGGGCGTCGTGCGCCACCACGTACGCTCGGTCCTCCCGGACCTGCCGGCCGAAGCCATCCACGACGACAGCGACCTGGCGGAACTGGGCGCCGACTCGCTGGAACGGGCGGACATCGTGCTGGGCGTCCTCACCGAGCTGCACAGCCAGGCGCAGGTGGACGAACTCCGCGGCGCGCGCAGTATCGACGCCCTGGTGGACGCACTCTGCGAGGACGCCCCGTGAGGGAGCGGCGGGACGGTCCCGTGGTGATCTCCGCCGCGGCCGTCCTGCATCCGGCCTGCGGCACGCTGAGCGACCTGGACCACCTGCTGCGACGGGGCCGGCCCACGGGCGCCGCACGCTCGCTCGACGGCCCACCGGTCACCGCGTGGGCGGACAAGGGTGCCCCGCTTCCGCCGCGCTGGAGGGAACGGCTGCGCTCCGTGGTGGGCCGCGCGACGCTCCCGACCCGGTCGGGGGGATGGACGGCGGCGCAGGCGGTCGTGGCCGCCCGACTGGAGCCGGACGTGCTCTCCCGGACCGCGGTCGTGATCGCCGGCGCACAGCCGGCTCTCGACTACCAGTACGGCGCCGTACGGGATTTCCTCCGCGGAGGACACGCACCGGCGAGACACGTGGGCAACTGCTTCGAGACGGACTGCCTGGGTGCCGTGAGCGACCTGCTGGGCGCACGGGGTGAGGGGCGCGTCACGGGCGCGGCCTCGGCGAGCGGTGCGGTGGGCCTGATCGAGGCGAGCAGGCTGGTAGCGGACGGCCATGCGGAGACGGCGGTCGTCGTCGCCCCCGTGCAGGAACTGTCTCCGCTGGAACGGGCGGCGTTCGTCAACAGCGGGGCCATGGCGGCGGACGAGGACATCTCCGTGTGCCGTCCCTTCGACACCCGGCGTCAGGGATTCGTCCACCAGCAGGCGGCCGCCGCCGTGGTGGTGGAACGGGCCGGCCGCGCGCTACGTCGCGGCGTCCGTCCGCTGGCCGCCGTCGCCGGTCACGCGATCCGGTTGGACGGGCGGCGCGGATCGGCACCCGACACCGAGGGGCAGGTGACGGCGATGCTGGCCGCCCTCGCGGCCGCGGGCCTGCGTCCGGAGCAGGTGGGCTACGTCAACGCCCACGCCACCGCGTCGCGGGTGGGCGACCCGGTGGAATGCGTCTCGCTGCACACCGTGTTCGCGGAAGTGCCGGTGGCGTCGCGACCGCTCGTCAACTCCACCAAAGGCATTCTGGGACACGGTCTCGGACCTGCCGGCCTCGTCGAGGCCGTCGTCACCGCGGTGCAACTGGCCGGCGGGTACGCACACCCCAATCCCGGCCTGCGGGAGTCCGTCGACGACCGCATCCGTCTGGTCGGCCCCGGCACGACCCCCCACCGGTCACGCCGGGCGCTGAGCAACAGCTACGCCTTCGGAGGCGTGAACGCGTCCCTCGTCCTGGCGGCGTGGCCCCCACCGTGAGGAGAACCATGCGCACCATCGGAATCCAGGCGCTGCGCGCCTATTGCGGGGTCGCTTCGGTCGATGCCTCGGACGTGTTCCGTGCCTGTGGGCTGGCGCCGGCCCGGTCGGCAGGCCTCGGCATGCGTCGCAAGACCGTCGCCCTGCCCTGCGAGGACGTGGTCACCTACGCGGTCAACGCGGCCCGCCCCCTGACGGAGGCGCTGACGCCTGACGAGCGGGCGGGCATCGAGTTGCTCGTCGTCGCCACGGAGTCCGGCATCGATCTGTCGAAATCGGCGGCCACGTGGGTGCATCGTCTCCTGCGACTCCCCGACACCTGCCGCCTCTTCGAGGTCAAGCAGGCGTGCTACGCGGGGCTGGCCGCCCTGCAACTGGCCGTCGCGCAGCTCGCCGTCACCGACCGGCCCGACGCCCGTGCCCTGGTGATCGCCTCCGATGTTCCGCGCCTGGTGCGCGGCACCGCGGCGGAGCCGAGCCAAGGTGCCGGTGCGGTGGCGGCCCTGCTGGGTCCGGGGCCGGGCCTGCTGACGCCGCGACCGGAGGAGAGCGGGTACCACAGCTTCGACGTCATGGACGTCTGCCGCCCCGGCGCCGTCGACCATGTCATCGACACCGACCTCTCCCTGCTGGCGTACATCACCTGCCTGACCGGCAGCTACCGGGACTTCACCCGTCGCGTGCCGCACGGCGGCTTCCTGGACGGGTTCGACGCGTTGGCCTTCCACACGCCGTTTCCGGGTGCGGTGCGAGGGGCCCACCGGTCGCTGTGCCGCAGCCTGGGCGTCAGCAGCTCGGAGGAAGTGGCGGAGGACTTCGCCAGGAGGGTCGAACCGTCGCTGCGCCACCCCTCGCTCGTCGGCAACGCCTACGCGGCCACGACCCTGCTGGCCCTGGTCAGTCTCCTGGACCACCTTCCGGCGTCGTCCCGCACCCGTTCGATCGGGGTCTTCTCCTACGGATCGGGGTGCTCCTCGGAGTTCTGCCGCATGGAGCTCGCGCCGGGCCCGGTGCGGCGGCCTGGGTTGACGGGCGAACTGGAGTCCAGGACCGAGGTGGACATCACCGAGTACCAGGCACTGGCCGACGCCTGTGAGCCGAACTACGCGGGCGTACGGGACTTCACGCCGGGGTTCCGCGCGCTCCGCGCGTTCCTGGCCCCCGACGGCACACCGCTGCCTCTGACCGTGCTGGCCGGGATCACCGGCCACCATCGCGAGTACCGCCCCCTGGCCGACGTGCTGTGAGGAGAAGGACATGAACCGTTCCGTCGTCGTCACCGGGGGAAACCGGGGAATCGGTCTGGCGGTGGCCCGCGCCTTCGCGGCGGCGGGCGACCGTGTGGCGGTGCTCCACCGCGGCGACCGGCCGGTGGCAGGCCTCCTCTGCCTGCCGTGCGACGTGACCCGCACCCAGGCGGTGGAGGAAGCGCTGGACGAGGTCCGGCGTCGCAACGGGGCGGCGCAGATCCTCGTCTCCAACGCCGGCGTGACGGACGACGCTCCCGTCGCGGGGATGACGGACGAGAGCTTCACCCGTGTCGTCGACACCAATCTGACCGGGGCCTTCCGCCTGGCCAGGGCGGTGTCCCGTCCCATGCTGCGTGCGCGATGGGGGCGCATGGTCTTTCTCTCGTCGGTCTTCGCGACGACCGGTGCCGCCGGCGGTGCCAACTATGCGGCGTCCAAGGCGGGGCTGCTCGGTCTGACCCGTTCCCTGGCACGGGAGTTCGGCAAGTTCGGTGTCACCGCGAACATGGTCTCCCCCGGCATCGTCGACACCGGGATGTTCGCGGCCCTTCCGCAGCGCCGCCGGGAAGCGCTGACCCGGCAGACCTTCGTGGGGCGGCCCGGCACCGCCGACGAGGTGGCGGCCGCCCTGCTGTGGCTGTGCGGGCCGCACAGCGACTACGTGACGGGCGCCGACATCCACATCGACGGCGGACTGGGCCTCGGAGGGTGAGGTCGGCGGCATCGGCGACCGCGTCAGCCTCCGCCGTCCGTGCTGCCGCCGTGCGGGTGCGCGTCCCGCTCGCGAGCCCCCGGCAGCAGTCCCCGTGCCTCGAACACCTCGGCGGCCACGGCCACGGCGTTGAGCGCGCGGGGGAAACCGGCGTAGGCGCTCTGGTGGATGAACAGCTCCATCAGGACCGTCGCCGGAACTCCGGCGTCGAGGGCGACGCCGATGTGGAGGGACAGCTGCCGCTCGCAGCCTCCCAGGGCCGCCAGGGTGGCCACCGTGACCAACTGCCGCGTCGGCAGGTCCAGCCCGTCGCGTCGGTAGAGGTCCGCGTAGATGTACTCGGCGACGTAGCGGCCCAGATCCGGGGCGGATCTGTCGAGCGAGGCGAGGAAGGCATCGGCGACCTCCGCACCACCCACCTCGCGCATGCGTTCCACGCCGGCGGCATAGCGGTCCTCATGGGGGGAGGCGGTCATCGTGGGAACCTCCTCTCCGTGGTGTGTTACCCGCACTGCACGGTGCCCACGCGGGAACGCGGCGGCACGAGGGGGGACGCTGAGGGGTCCCGGGAGCGCGGTAGTACACGAGTGCGACCTCCGCCTGCACGTGCGCTGTTGCCGGGCCGAGGTGGTCGGTGGTCCGATGAACACTCCGGTCCGGTTCTCCGGTCGGCCTTCGTCGGTCGATGCCGGAGTCCGCCGTCGGCCGGCGTGTCGATCCGCCGCTGCCTGCCCACGATCTCCGCCGGCCGCGGTCACCTCCGCAGCTCCGCCGGACACCGGCACCGCTCCCCCTGACACGTCAGGCCACGGTCCGTGCGCCTCGCCGCCCGTCAGGAACAGTCACCCCCCCTCTTGAGGTCTCGCCATGACATCACGCGTCGCATTCGTATTCCCCGGCCAAGGCGCCTACGTGCCCGGGCTGCTCGCCGGCTTCCCCGAGAAGCATCCCGAGGTCGCACGGATCCTGCGGGAGGTGGACGAGATCTCCGCCGGTCACGGCCACCGCCGGGTGTCCGACTTGTTGCTGGATCCTGCGGCACCACGGCTCGACGAGCTTCTCGAGCAGTCACCCGAAACGTTGCACCTGTGCATCTTCGCCCTCTCGCTCGCCGGAGCGGCGGTCTGCGCCGCAGAGGGCGTGCACGCGGACGTCCTGGTCGGCCACAGTTTCGGTGAGTGGGCGGCACTGACCCTGGCCGGTGTGTGGACCCCTTCCGAGGCGGCTCGCCTGATCTGCGAGCGCGACCGCATCTGCCGCCGTGCCGTCCGGCGCCCCGGTGGACTGCTCGCCGTGGCGCTCGACCGGCGCCGGGCGCGGCACCTGGCGGCCCTCGTGGACGACTGGGCCGTGAACGTCGCCGTCGTCAACGGACCCGGCCAGTCCGTGCTGTCCGGGCCTCACGAGGCGCTGGACGCCGCCCTGCGGGTGGCCCGTGCCCTGGACGTGCAGGCCGTACGCGTCAAGGCGGCCTATCCGTACCACAGTCCGTGGATGCGTGGGGCGGCCGACGAGTTCGGGCCGCTCGTCCACCGTGCCGAGGGCCGGGCGCCCGGACGCCGGGTCTATTCACCGATCGCCGGCGGGTACGTCGGGACGAAGGAGGACGTCGCGGCGGTCGGCGCCGACCACATGGTGAGGCCTGTCGACTTCCGGCGCGCCCTGCACGACCTGGAGGAGGACGGGGTCGACGTGTTCGTCGAGTGCGGCGGCAAGGACATCGTCACCCGGCTCGTCCTCCAGGCACTGCCGGGGGTGACGACGGCGGCTCCCCTGGCACGCCGTACCGGGCCCGGGGGTGTCCATGAGGCATTGGCCCCGGTGCTGGTGGCGACCGGGACCGCACCGGGGCGTCTGCCCGAGAACGGTGGCGCGGGACACGCCGCTCCTTCCCGGGCGGCGGGAGGGCAACCGGAGTCCGCCCATGCGACACCGGTCGCCGTGCTCCCGTCGGAGACGTCGGACGAGGCGCGCGGGTTCGGGCCTCTCCGAGCCGGGCAGGCACCGCCGCCCCGTGACGGGACGGCGGAGACGGAGACGGAAGCGGAGGCGGAGGCGGAGGCGGAGTGCGGCACCGGTCCGGAAGCGGTGGAGAGCTCGCACGACGCGGGTCCGTCCTCCGGCGCCGCGGTCGGCCAAGGCGCCGGAGAACTGCCGCGGCGAGCCGATCTGATCGGGGTTCTGAGGTCCGAGTACGCCGGGCGTCTCGGCTATCCGCCGGAGGTCGTGACCGCCGACGCCGACCTGGAGGCCGATCTCGGCGTCGACTCACTGCGGCAGACCGAGATGCTCACCTCCCTGTACACCCGTTACGGCATCCGGCCGCCCGAGGAGGCCGACCCTCTGCGGGGTCGGACCCTCGCCGACGTCGCCGATCTCCTGCTGGAGCTCGGCGGCCGGCCCGAGGGGCGGACGGCGTGAGCCGCGGGGGGCCGGCACGTCCGCCGGAGCACGCCGCGGTGGCGGTCGTCGGCATGGGCCTGCGTCTTCCCGGCGCGGACGACGCACCGGCGTTCTGGACCCTGCTCAACCGTCCCGGAAATCCCTTCGGCCCGCCGGGCGGGCGCTACCGGCAGACGGACTTCTTCCGGGAGGGCCGTGAGGAACCCGACCGGACCTACTCCCCGGTCGCGGGCTTCCTGCACGACGACATCGACCCCGCGGGTGATCCGCACGAGGTCCGCTGGCTGCGGCAGTGTGCCCGGCAGGCGACCGCCCGTGTCCGTTCCCGGCACTCCGACCGCGCCGTGTGCGTGGTCGGTGCCTGGCCGGGTGGCAGCCAGAGTCTGCTGCACACGGTCATGTCGGACCTGGTCGTCCAGGAGTGGGCCGCGACCGCGGAGACGACCCCACCGGGCGACGACGAGGACTCCTTGCGGGCCGCGCTGGTTTCCGCCTTCCCGCAGGCCCGTGCGGGGGCTCCGGAAGCGGCGGAGGCCGTCCACGCCGCACTGAGCGGGATCCTGCCGCGCGATCCGACGGTCGTCACCGTCGACACGGCGTGCTCCTCCTCCCTCTACGCCCTCGACATCGGAGCCAAACTGCTGCGCTCCGGCCGTGCGGACCTCGCACTGTGCGGCGGTGTGTCGGTGCTCGAACCGACCATGTCGGTGCTGTTCTCGGCGATCGGCGGGCTCTCCGCGAGCGGCCGGCTGCTCGCGCTGGACGCGGAGGCCGACGGCACGCTCTTCAGCGACGCCGCGGTGCTCCTGACCCTGAAGGACCTCGACCGCGCGCGGGCGGACGGCGACCCGGTGCTGGCGGTACTGGCCGGTTTCGGCGCCGCCGCCGACGGGCGGGGCCGGTCCATCGCGGCCCCCAATCCCTCCGGTCAGATCCGCGCGGTGCGCCGGGCCCGCGAGCAGGGAGGGCTGGCACCGGACGACATCGACTGGATCGTGGCACACGCCACCGGGACCACGGCGGGTGACGCCGCCGAGATCAAGGCGCTGGGGGAGGACGCTCCAGAGGCCGGCTGGCAGTGCACCGCCACCAAATCCCTCATCGGACACGCGGGTTGGGCTGCCGGCGCCGCGTCCGTGGCGCACGTGCTCCTCGCCCTGCGGCACGGGCGTATCCCCGCTCAGCCCGGTTTCCGGCAGGCTTCCCGGCCACTGGGCGGCCTGGAGGTGCCCACCACGGCCAGGGACTGGCCGGCCCGGCCGGGCCGGCCCCGGATCGCCGGCGTGTCGGCGTTCGGTTTCGGCGGTACCAACGGGCACCTTCTGCTCGGTGACCCGTGGCCCGGGCCACCGGAGGCTCCACCCACTGCGCGGGAGTCCCGCGCGGATGCGCGGGAGTCCCGCGCGGATGCGCGGGAGTCCTGCGCGGACCCCTTGGTCCTGGTCGCGTGGAGCGCGCACCTGCCGGGCTCCTCCTCCACCGACGCGGTGCGGGGCTGGCTGGCCGGAACCGGTCCCGCTCCACGCCGGCGCTTCGACGAGGAGCCTCCGTCCTTCGCCGCCGTGGGCCTGCCCGCCCCGACGGTGCGCGCCATCGACAGGGCGCAGACGCTGGCTCTGGAGACGGCACACCGCTTCGCCGGCGAACACGGGCCGATCTGGGAGCCGGTCCGCGACCGCACGGCCGTCCTCGCCGCCCACAGTGGCGTGCCGTCCGCCCTGGTGCATTACGCCCTGCGCGCCCATGCCGACGCCCTGACCCGCGCCGTGCGTGACCATCCCGGGGGTCGCGCCGCCGCCGGGCGGCTCCTCGACCGGGCACGCGCAGCCGTTCCCCCGGCCGGCCCCGACGCGATGCCCGGGGTCCTGCCCAACGTCATTCCCTCCCGCCTCACCGCCAGGTACGACCTGCGAGGAGCCAGCATCTGCCTCGACACGGGCCGGACCTCGACGGCCACCGCTCTCGACACCGCGGCCGCGTACCTCGCCACCGGCGAGACGGAACTGGCCCTGGTACTGGCCGTGGACGCCGGGTCCCAGCACACGGGCCCCCGCGGCTGCGCCCCGGCGGCCCGGGAGGGCGCCTTTCTCCTGGCACTCGCGCAGGAGTCCACCGCACGCCGCCGCGCGTGGCCGGTGGTGGCCCGGCTCACCCCCGCGCCCGCCGTCGGGCAGCCGGCCGGTGCGGGCTCCCCCACCAGGCACCCGGACGGCCTCACCGTGAAGGCGTCCGCGTCCCCGGGGCAGGAGTTCCACGCCGCATCCGGCGCCGTGGAACTCCTGGCCCGGCTCGTCACGGCGGAGCCCTCGACGACGCCCACCCTCGCCCTGCCTTCCCCGGGTTCCGCCTCCCCCGGACGGCGTGACCACCTGACCGTGCGCCACGTGACCCGGCACCGGGCAGCGCCCTGGACGGACGGCGGCAGCGGATTCGTCCCCGCCCTGCCCGCCCGGGCCCTGCTGCTCAGCGACGACGCCCGCTCAGCCACCCGTCTCCGGCCTCTCGCGGACAGCGCGGATGCCGTCCTGCTGTGCACCGACCCCGAAGCACCACCCGGTCTCAGGCCGGGCTCCGAGGCGGATCTGCACGACGCCGTGGACCGTGCGGCCGGGCACCTACGGGTCCTGGCCCACCCCCGTCCGTGGCCGGAGGCTCCCGGCCGGGCTGCCCTGGGCCTGCAGGAACTGCTGCTGAGGGCACTCGCCAGGACCCGAACGGGCACGGTCGGAGGATCGCTCGGCGTCACGGTCCTCGGTCCCGCGGAACACCCGCAGGCGGCCCTGTTCACGGCCCTCGTCCCCGCCCTGCGCGCCGATCACCCGGATCTTCCGCTGCGGGTCGTCGCGTCCGGCACGGACGACCCCGGCACGGCGTGGGAGCGCTTGGCCCGCGAGTGGCGCAGCTCCGACGGGTCCGCCGCCGTGTGGTACCACGACGGCCGCCGTCACGTACACGAACTCGTGCCCCGGCCGCTGCCCCCGGGTCAGGACACCGGTGACGACGACGGCGGGCAGGTCGTCGTGGCGAGCGGCGGAGCAGGCGGCGTCACCACCGCTCTCCTCACCGCCCTCGTCGCAAGCCGTGACGTGGAGGCGCTGTGGCTCCTCGGGACCACGGACCCTGATCGTCTGCCGCCCGAGGTCCTGAACACGCCCGACGGCCGGCTCCCGGCACTGCGCGCCGACCTGATCGCCCGTCACCTGCGGTCCGGCGGACTCCGAGTGGCCGATGCCGCCCGGCTTGCCGACCGCGACCTGGCGGGCCGGAGGGCGGCACTCAACCTGGCGAGGCTGCGCGAGGCCGCGGGAAGCACGGCCGTGCGCTATGTCGTCTGCGACATCACCGATCCCGCGGCCGTCGACGCCGCGGCCCGTCGGGTCCGCTCGTGCCACGACCGGGTGGACCTGTTCCTCCACGCCGCGACCCGCAGCCGCACCGCTCCCCTGGAACGGAAGACGCTCGAGGACTTCCGCCTGGTTCGCGACGTCAAGGTCACCGGCTATCACCTGCTCCGCGATGCCTTCACCCGTCCGCGCCCGCGCCTGTGGTGCAACGTGGCGTCCGTGGCGGCTGTCCATCCCTTGCGCGGGGAGATCGATTACGGACCGGCCAACGCGTACCTGGCTGCCGCGGCCGACCTCCCCGGCGCGACGGGGGAGATCACACTCGGCTTCCCCCTGTGGCGGGAGAGCGGCTACTTCGCCGCGCAGCCCGCCCTTGCCGACCGGCTCACCGCGCACGGCCGCCTCACCGCCGTCGGCGACGCCGAGGGCGTGGCGCTCTTCCTCGGGGAGACAGCCCCGGACCGCGCCGGACATGGTTCCAGCGTCTACCTGGGGGAGCGCGAACTCAGCCTGCTGCGGGCGGAGTTGCCGGCGCTGGTGGCGGACGAGGAGGAAGCCGACGGAGCCGCTGCCGACCACGCGTCGCGAGGGGCGCGGGGGCTGCACACCACCGGGTCGTCGACCGGGCGTACGAGCGGCCGGCCCGTCTTCCTCACCGGAGACGTCCGTCCCGGCCCCGACGGTGAGGTCCGGTGGGCACTCGATCTGGACGGTCCCGAGCACGGTTACCTCGGCCACCACCTGGTGCGTGGCCGTCCCGCGGTTCCGGGCACCTTCCTCCTGGCCGCGGCCACCGAGGCGGCTCTCGCCCTCCACCCCGGCGTCACCCCGACCCGGATCGTGGACGCTTCGTTCGAGGCGTTCGTCCGCCCGTCCCAGGGCCCCGCCCGACGGGCCTACACCCTGCGTGCCCGTACCGACGGCGGCGCCGGACCCACCACCGTCTCCGTCACGGTGCACGGGGGCACGGCCACGGCCGGGCATGCCGGGCGGGAGCACCGCTGCTTCGCCGCCCGGGTCGTCCTCGGCGATCCGCCCTCCGAGGAGCGGGTGCCACCCCTGAGCGGCCCGGTCCGCCCGTTGCCGCCCGACCCGTACTACTACGCCGACTCACCGGTGCGCCTGACGGGACCGTTCGTCAACACCTGGCGCTGGCGCGACACCGGGAGCGGGCCGGCCGCGCTGTGGCGCCTCCGGCCGGAGGCGCTGAGGGGGCGATCCGCTCTGGAACGGCTCGCCGTGCCCGGTCTGCTGCTGTGCGCGATGCTGCGGTCGCGGACCCTCGTGCCTGGTGGAGGCGGAACGCACGAGGTCGTCGTGCCGCGCCACATCTCCCGTGTCGACCTGTACGCACCGTGTTCCGACGCGGACCTCGCCCTGGCCCACCCTCAGGGCGTGACCGTGCATCACGACTCCCTCGACGACGTCTACCGAGCCGTGGACGCGACGGGGGTCGTGCTGCTGCGGATCAGCGGCTTCCGCGGAGTCGTCCTGCCCCGGGCGGCGAACGCGGGGACGACGTAGCCATGACACCGACCGGTGCTCGCGGACGCAGGGTCACCCCAGCGTTTCGGCGGTCGCGACGCACACGGTCGTCCCCGCTTTGCGGAAGTGCACCTGCCACATGGCGGCGCCCGCCCGGGGGACGGCGGCGCCTTCGATCCGCACGGTACCGTCCAGCGTGCACAGGCGGCGGAACTCCAGCCGCAGCGCCGCCACGGTGGCCCGGGGGATACCTCCCGCGAGAACCATCTGCCGCGTCGCTTCGGCGAACAGGCGGCCTGTCACGTGGTCCGCGGGCGGCGGCAACAGGTAACGGTGCGGGGCCGGCAGCCGCAGCAGCGCGTCGACGCGGCCGTCCGGCCCCCGGTCGAGGTCCGTCAGGACCTGGTTCTCCGACCGCGCACGGACGCCGCGTACGGCATCCGCCGCGCCCCGTGGCGGGTGGTGGAGGTTGCCGGCGCGGGTGACCGAGGGACCGCGCCAGGCCCGGTAGAGACGCCGCTCCATGACGCCGGCCAGCGTCTCACCGACGGCGACCGTTCCCCCGCCCGTGGTGGAGGTGATGACGCAGGACGCCTTCACCCGGCGGGTGCGTCCGCTGCGGGAGGCACTCAGCGGATCGACCCGGCACCTCGCGACCAGATCGTGCGGGGCCTCGTCGAGCACGGGGCCCGCGACGAGAAGCCGGCTGCTCGACATGGTGTTCAGCGGCACCTCGGTGTCACGGAGCAGGTCGGCGGACTGGAGGGAGGCGTAGGCGCACTGCTCCACGACGGTGCGTACCAGAAGCGCGTCGTGGGGAAGTTCCCGGCTTCCGCGATCACCGAAGTACGGGTGTCCCGGCGGAATACGGAGACGGAAGAGGTACGTCCTCTCCCCCGCCTCACGGAAGTGGGATATGACGGTGTCGCCCTCGGATGTCACTCCGGCCAGTCCGGGCGGCACGCGCACTGCGGAACAGTCGTCGCTCACATGTATCGTCTCCGCGAAGAGCAAGGTGTCTGCCGGAGATTGATGAGCCTGTCGATCCACTCGAGTTGCGCGTGGAGGCTGGGCACGAGGAGCACGGGCGGTGGATCACCGGTCGGCACGAGCTCCGGCCGTGAAGCACGCGAGAAACGTGCGGCACTTCCTCGTCCCGGGAAGGCTCACCCGGCGGCAGCGCCGGTGTTCGTTCCCGTGCACCGCAGAATCGCACCGCACGACAGGCCTGTAAAGAGCGCGCGCTGCGCGTCCTCACAGACCGTCCTCCAGCGGTGGACACGGGAGTTCGACCGCTGCGGTGAGCGACCGCAGGTGCGCCGACCGAGCCTGCGTGGTCTGCCCTTGGATCAACAGGAACATGCCTTCCCGGGCGAGACGTTGTGCCGGGTGGTCGAGGCCCATCGTGCGGCCGCCCCCGGCGACCACCGCGGCGGTCGTGGCCGTGCGCATCAGGTGGTAGGCCTGCGTCCGCAACCGCAGGCGCTCCGCGAGGTGTTCCTCCGGCTCCGGGTGCTCCGCGAGGCTGTAGGCGCGCCGGCGCACCTCGTCGAGCCGGGCGCGAAGCGCACGGCTCGACGTCTCCGTGTCCGGGGCCTGTTCCAGGAGGCGCAGGGCGGCGTACGCGACACCGAAGACCGCCGGGGAGGCATTGGCACCACGGGCCGCGTCGTGACGCGCCCACGTCTCCTGTGGTGCCCTCAGCACCACGGAGGCGTCCGGGAGCCACAGGCCGTCCAGCGTCAGCGACACCGTCCGGCTCCCGGACAGGGCCGCGAGCCGCATCGGCGGTGAGGCCTCGAGTCCGGGCCGGTCCCGCGCGTCGGCGAAGGCGAACACCACTTCGGCCTCGTCGCTGATGCCTGCCAGCAGCATCACGTCGTTCAGTCCCCAGCCCGTGTACCAGGGCACCGCTCCGTCGAAGCGCCAGCCCCGTCCCCGCGGAGTGGCCCGCACCAGGACGCGAGGGTACGCACGCACATGGGCGTAAGCGATCCCGGCCATGAGTGCTCCCGTGGCCAGCGGACGCAGCAGGCCGTCCCGCGCGGGGCTGTCCGTCCGGGCCAGGAGGCGGACGGGCGTGTGGTGCTGCGTCTGGACGAACCACGTCGAACAGCAGGCGCCGGCCAGGATCTCCTGGACCTCCCGCGCGACCGTGTCGGGCGCGCCCGCCCCTCCGTACGCCGTGGGCGCGCTGGTTCCGAGGAGACCGGAAGCACGCAACGCGTCGATGTGGGAGAGGGGTACGCCCTCCTGGTCGACGCGCTGTGCGTGCGGCGCGAGGAGGGCTTCGGCGAGCCTGCGGGCCTGCCCGGTCGCGGGGTGCGGTGGCGTGTGCACGAGAGCCTCCTTCAGCCGGCGCTCGGTCCGGGACGGCTTGCCTCAGCATGCCCGGCGCCCCTCCTGGGTGTCGAGGAGCCCTCGCAGGCCCGGCCTCCCCGAATCGTCGCGGGCGCCGACCACCGTGACATCACGCCCCGCGTGCGCGGGTGGTCCGTCAGGACGTGGTGCGGTACCCGTGGCGTGCGCCGGCTCGAACAGGCCATGTACCGGGTTGACGCACTGGTGACAGCGTGGAGCACATCCCGTAGGAGCGAAGAAGGGCTCTGTCATGAGAGACAGGAAACAGCCGGGGCAACACCGTCGCGTCGTCTCGGCTGTCATCGCGCTGGGGCTGGGTGCCATCGGCGTACTGGCGCTGGCGGCACCGGCATCCGCGACCCCCGTGGACATCACCTGCGTCACCGGCACGCGCAACACCGCGTACACGCCGCCCCTGACCTACACCCCCCAGCCGACGAACCTGCAGATCACCGATCACTTCAGTTGCGCGTCGCTGCTGAGCGGTGTGAGCAGCGGATCCGGCACCTTCTCGGCCTACGCCCCCGCGACCAGCTGTCTGGCCTCCGTGCAGAGTCCTCTGACCTCCGTCACCACGACCTACCACTGGAACACAGGCGCCTCCAGCACCATCGTCTTCGCGAGCAGCACGGCGGTCCGGGCGGCGGACGGCACCGTCACGGTGACGAGCATCGGGGCCGTGACCGCGGGCCTGGGCGTCGGTCAGACCGCCACCCGGGTGACCGTCGAGCCGAACCTGGACCTCACCGCGTGTCTCGACGGAGGGCTGAGCGAGACGAACAGCGTGGTCAACTCGCTCGTCATCGCCCCGGTCTAGCGCCGACGGGTCGGTTGCGCGGGCAGCTCGTCGGGCCGTCCCCGCTCCGTCCTCGCGAGCCGTTCGCGCCACGGAGGGAGATGTCCTCTCCGGGTGGAGGCACGAAGAAGGACGCGGCACCGGCCGTCGGCCGCCGCCGCGTCCCTTTCGGCCCAGGGGTCACTTCTTCAGGAACTCGAGGAGGTCCTGGTTGAAGTACTCCTTGTCACCCGGCACCATGGCGATGCCGTGGGAGCCCTTGCCGTACACCTTGAGCTCGGCGTCCGGGATGATGGCGGCCGACTTGCGGCCGGTGGCGTCGATGGGCACGACCTGGTCGTCGTCGCCGTGGACGACGAGCGTCGGGACGTCGAACTTCTCGAGGTCCGCGTGGAAGTCCGTGGAGGCGAACGCGTCGACACAAGCGACACCGCCCTCGATGGTCTGCGCCATGGCCATGTACCAGAAGGCGTCCTTGTTGCCCTGGGTCACCGCGTTGCCCTCCCGGTTGGCCGAGAAGAAGCCGACCGCGGTGTCCTTCCAGAACTGCGAGCGCTCCTTGAGGATGCCCGCCTTGATGTCGTCGAAGACGGACTGCGGGACGCCCTCGGGGTTGTTCGGCCCCTGCAGCATCAGCGGGGGCACCGCGGACAGCAGCACGGCGGAACGGATCCGGGCCGTGCCGTGGCGGCCGATGTACCGCGCGAGCTCGCCGCCGCCCATCGAGTGCGCGACGAGGGTGACGTCCTGGAGGTCCAGGTGCGTGAGCAGGTCGTTCAGGTCGTCGGCGAAGGTGTCGAAGTCGTAGCCGTCGTACACCGGCGTCGAGCGCCCGTGGCCACGACGGTCATGGGCGATGCCGCGGTAGCCGGCGTCGGCGACCGCCTTGAGCTGGTCCTGCCAGGCGTCGCCGTTGAGCGGCCAGCCGTGGATGAACACGACGGGACGCCCCTTGCCCCAGTCCTTGTAGAAGATCTCCACGCCGTCGCGCGTCGTCACGAAAGGCATTGCGGCTCCCTCTGTGGTGTGCGGTGCATGTCGGGTCGGGTCGGGTCGGGTCGGGGTGCGGGCATCCCGCGTCCGGCCACTGCAGGCGCGCAGGCAAGCTCACACATCCTCCCCCAAAAGGATGACAAAGGTCACAGAGATGCGCATGTCGACCTCCGTGAGGAGAGGCCCGCTCTCCGGCAAGTAGCGGGGTCGGAGGGCGGGCCCACGGCCTTCCGCCGGGTCGGCGGCAGAAGGCCGGGCCCGGCGGTCCCGCGTCAGTGGTGCAGGGCGTGGCGGAGGGCGTCGCCGGTCTTGTGGACGGCGTCCTTGGCGGACCAGGTGTCGCGGAGGGCGTCGAGCATCATGAAGTCGTGCACGACCTTCGGGTAGTGCAGGTGTTCCACGTTGACGCCGGCGTCGCGGAGCTTGCCGATGTAGGTCTTGGCTCCGGAGAGCAGGACGTCGGAGTCGGTGACGACGAGCGCCGGCGGCAGGCCGCGCAGCTGGGCGGTGGTGGCCTTGTTCGGGGACGCCAGCGGGTCCTGGCGGGCCGCCTTGCTGGGGGCGTACTGGTCCCAGAACCACTTCATGTTGGCCTTCGTGAGCCAGCAGTTCTCGGCGAAGCGCTGGTACGACGGGGTGTCGAACTTCGCTTCGGTGACGGGGTAGAACAGGGCCTGCTTGCGGAACTTCACCCCGCCGTGCTGCTTGGCCATCATGGTGACGGCGGTGGCCATCTGACCGCCCGCCGAGTCGCCGGCGATGGCGAGGCGCTTGCCGTCGATGCCGACCGTGTGGCCGTGCTGGGCGACCCACTTGGAGGCGTGGTAGGCCTGCTTGATCGCGACCGGGTGGCGCACCTCGGGCGAGGGTGTGTAGTTGACGAAGACGACCGCCGCGTTGGCTCCGTGGGCGAGCTGTCGGACCAGACGGTCATGGGTCTGGGCGTTGCCGAGGACCCAGCCGCCTCCGTGGACGTAGACGAGACCGGGCAGGGTGCCCTTGGCGCCCTTGGGCTTGACGATGCGCAGCGAGACCTTGCCGGTGGGGCCGCCCTTGACGGTCTTGTTCGTGATGTCGACCGGCAGCTTCTTCACCGGCCCGTCCTGGAGATCGATCAGGACCTGACGGGCCTTCTCGACTCCGAGCTCGGACAGCGGGGGGCTGTTCTCGGCGGCGAGCTGGTTGACGAAGTCCTGGGCGTCGCGTTCCAGCTCGACGGGCGGCTTGCCGCACGGCACGTCCTTCCCGTGCGCGCCGCCGTCCGGGCTCCCGCCCGTCACCACGGCGGCCGGCGTCGGCGCTGCGGCGCCGGGTGTGGCGGCGTAGCCGGTCAGGACCGCGCCGGCGGCGATCACGGTGGCCGCGCCGAGCAGGGCGCTGCGGCGGCTGCGCCCGTGCGTTACGAGCATCTGCGTCTCCTTGTCGATCTTCCGGTCCCCCTGTCGTCACACCTTGGACAGACCGTGGACCGGCGGGCCATCCGGCACGACCGACGGGGTGAGAAAAGCAGCCGGACCGGCCGAACGAAGGGGTCTCGGCCGAGTCCGGCGGGGAGGAACCGGCGACCGCGCCACAGTGGCTCACCAGGCGGTGTGCACAGGAGCGGCCGGCCGCGGACGCTGCGTGGAGCCCTCCGGATGCGCAGGCCGGCTCCTGCTCGGTCACGTGGTGGCAGTGACCGGGAGGCGGAGACCTGGGTGCGCGATGCACGGCAGTCGCTTCACCCAGGCCGACCTGGATCACGCTCGTGGACGCTGACGCGGGAGAATCCGACGGCGGTTCCGCCGCCGCCCCTTGTGCGTGCCGCCGGGCAGGACAGGTTCTTCACGACCGACCGGTCGGCGTCGGCGGTCGCGGCACCGGCCTCGCTCCGGTCGGCCGGCGGATGTCACCGGTGAGGGTCAGTACGGTCCCCGAGGTCCCTGGGCTGCTCGACGCCGCGCCGGGCGGGCGAGCCGGACGGCGGAGCGCCGGCGGAGAAGCGACGCCTTCGTCTCCACCCGCATCCCGGAACGCAGGGACCGCGCGACTCTGCCCATGGCCCGAACAGAGCCTGCTCCCCCACCCCGGTCCGGGCCCCCGCCTGCACCGACGTGTACATCCGCGGCTGAGGCCGCAAGGCTGCAACAGGTGTCGGGGCTGAGCGCCGGTACGGCGCGCGGGGCGCGCGCGGTACGTACCGGCAGGCGGGTCGCACACGGGGTGTGCGCAACCGGGGGAGAGCGCACACCCCCACGACGGGTCATGTACAAGGCCGCCCGCTGCATCGACGCTGACTGGACACCGCGTCTCCCACCCCAGCCGCAGCTGCGTCGAATCGGTGGGCAGCCGGACCGTCACCTCGTCATCACTCCATGAAGGAGCCCACAGTGCCGACCTCCGTTCCGGTGCCGCACGTCGGCCGTGTCGCACTTGCCACCCTGACCGCCGGCGCCTTGGCGGCGGCAGGACTGATGGTCGCCGCCCCCTCCGCCCACGCGAGCGGGGTGGACATCGCCTGCCTGATCGGAACATCGCAGGCCACCTACGACCCGCCGTTGACCAACACCCCGCAGACCGTGGACATCGGCGTCACGGAGACCTACGGGTGCACGTCGTTGAGCACCTCGGTCTCCAGCGGGTCCACGGCGTACTCCGCCACCTCCGAGGCCGACTGCCTGCTCACCGCCAACTCGTATCCCGGTGCCACTCGTACGTACCACTGGAACGACGGCCGGAGCAGCACGATCACCTTCACCGTCAGCAACGCGGTGAGGGCCGTCGACGGCACCACCACCGTCACCTCGGTCGGCACCGTCACCGCCGGCCTCGGAGTCGGCGGCACGGCGACGCGGGTGGTCGTCCAGCCCCAGCTCGATCTGTCGGCGTGCGCCACCACCGGCGTCTCCTCCACCACCGGCACGGCGACACTCGCCATCCTGCCGGTCTGAGAGACAGACCCGGTAGTCATCCCCGAACAGGAAGGAGCGTCCTTCGATGCAGAAGATCCGGCACTACCTCGTGGGGTTGTGCACCCTGGTGTCCCTGTTGTCCACCACGCTGGTGCTGGCGCCGGCGGCACAGGCCCGGTCCGGCTCCCTCGTGGACATCGTGTGCGAGGGGAACGAGACGAGCACCTACTCGCCCCCGCTGACGAACACCCCGCAGACCACCGGCGTGCAGTCCACGGAGAACTACACCTGCTCCTCCCTGCTGACCGGGGTCAGCAGCGGCACGAGCAGCGTGACCATATCCGGCACCTACAGCTGCGTCCTCTCGCTGCAGCCCTTCACCGCCACGTCCACGTACCACTGGAACACCGGGCAGACCAGCACCGCCGAGTACGGCGTCACCCTGGCGCGGGCCGCTGACGGCACCACCACGGTGACCGCTATCGGGACGGTGACCGCCGGCCTCGGACAGGGGGCTGCCTTCACCAACGTCATCGTCAAGCCCGCCCTCGATCTCACGGCCTGCTCGGGCAGCGGGCTCTCACAGCTCACCGGCCCGGCCGTCCTCAGCATGCTGCTCTGACCCGTCGGCCTGCCACCGCACGTGGGGGTGCCGTCCGCCCGGACCTCCGGCGTCAGGACGGCGCCCCACCTGCCGCTCCGGTGACCGGCAGCGGCACGACCGGCAGTCGGCCGAGTCCGTTGAGGATGAGGGTGGGCAGCCGCTCCGGTGCCGCGTCCGGGTCTGCCAGGGAGAGTCGGGGCAGGTGGGAGAAGAGAACCTCGAGTGCGGTCTCGGCCTCCGTACGCGCGAGGTGCGCCCCGAGGCAGAAGTGCGGGCCGAAGCCGAAGGCGAGGTGGCCCTTGTCGGCCCGCAGCGGGTCGAAGCGGTCGGCCTCCTCCGGGTGCCGCTCCGGATCACGTCCTGCGGCGGCGAAGCCGAAGAGCACCGGCTCTCCCTGCCGGACGACGACGCCTTCTCCGAGATCCACGTCCGCCACGGCGTAGCGCAGCGGCAGGTACATGATGGGGCCCTCGTGCCGCAGTGTCTCCTCCACGATGTCCGGCCAGCCGACCTTCGCGGAACGGAGAGCCGACAGGTGTGCCGGTTCGCTCAGCACCGCGTACACGGCGCTGGTGATCAGGTGCACCGTTGTCTCGAAGCCCGCACCGATCATCAGGAACAGCGTCCCCTTGAGCGTCTCCTCCGTCAGGACCTGCTCCCCCTCGGCCGGTAGCAGCAGATCGCTGGTCAGGTCGGGGCCGGGATGAGCACGCTTGTACGCCACCAGTTCGTCCAGGCGGGCCGCGATGTCGGCCTGCACCGCCCGGCTTTCCTCCGGGCCGAGGCTGGTGTTCGCGGCCCCGTCAATCGCGGCGCCGAGGGCCTGCCGTTGGGCGTCCGGCACTCCGAACAGGTCGCATATCACCGTCATCGTCAGCGGCAGCGCGAAGGCGCCCCGGAGGTCGACGACGGATCCGGGCTGCGATGCCGCGAGGCGTCGGACGAGCCCTTCCGCCGTCTGCCTGATCAGGGGACGCAGGGCTGCCACACGGCGGGGCGAGAAGGACGGCGCCACCCTGCCGCGCAGGGTGCGGTGCTCGGAGCCGTAGGCGTTGAAGAAGTTCTGCTGGAACGTCACCGCCGCCAGCGGCCATCCGTCCGGCACGTCGAGGCGTCCCGGCCAGTGTCTGACGGGGTCACGGGAGATGCGTGCGTCGGCGGCGAGTTGTCTGATCACTTCGTAGCGGGTCACCGCCCAGGCGGTGACGCCCCCCGGCAGTGTGACCCGGACCGCCGGGCCGGAGGACCGCAGCAGTGCCGCCTGCTCGTGCAGCGAGCGCCCGGAGGTGTCGAGAGCGGGGCAGCCCGGCTCGGGCGGTGAGGTCATGCGTACTCCTCGGACGGGATCCGATCCGGTCAGGGAGCCGCCGTACCGCCGCGAGCGGGGGAAGAAGTGCACCCGTTCGGGCGAAGTGGGCGACACGACGAGTCGTTCCCGCGTCGCCGGACACGGAAACGGCGGGCTCGTGCGGCAGAAGCGGAACCGTCCCGTCCCGTCCCGTCCTCGGCCGGACGCGCGGGAGGGGCCGTGCCGGTTCCGGCACGGCCCCTCCGCAGGACCGGGTGGCTTCGGTTCCACCGGTCCTCCGTGACCGTTCCCGGCATCCGCCCAGGTCGGGGAGGCGGATGCCGGGAATCCGGCGCGGCCCGCCCGCACGCGGGCGACGCCGGCGGTCAGGCTTGTGTGAAGGCCAGCACGACGTTGTGCCCGCCGAACCCGAACGACGTGGAGAGCGCGGCGGTCGCCTTGACGGTGCGGGGAGCACCGGTGACCAGGTCGAGGTCGACGTCCTCCGCCACCTGGTCCAGGTTCCGCACCGGCGGCACCACCGAGTCCCGCAGCGCCAGCACGGTGAAGACCGCCTCCACCGCTCCCGACGCGCCCAGCAGGTGACCGGTGGCGGACTTGGGCGCGGTGACCACCGGATGGCTTCCCACCGCGGCGCGCACGGCCCGGGCCTCGGTGACGTCCCCCTGCGGGGTCCCGGTGGCGTGGGCGTTGACGTGGCCGATCTCCCGCCCGCTCAGGCCGGCGTCCACCAGCGCCTGGTCGATGGCGCGCATCTGCCCCAGCGAGTCGGGGCGGGTCATGTCGTGCGCGTCGGACGTCACTCCCGCGCCGGCCAGGACCGCGTGGGCCCTGGCCCGCCGGGCTCTGGCGAACTCGGCCCGTTCCAGCACGACCATACCCGCGCCCTCGGACATCACGAACCCCGCGCGCTGCCGGTCGAACGGCCGGGAGGCCCGGTCCGGTTCGTCGTTGCGCAGCGACAGGGCCCGCATCTGCGCGAACGCGCCGAGCGACAGCGGGTGGAGGCAGGCGTCGGTCCCTCCCGCCACCACCACGTCGGCCCGGCCGGAGCGGATGAGCATGGCCCCGACCGCGACGGCCTCGGCACCGGACGCGCAGGCGCTGGTCGGCGCGTGGGTGCCGGCCCTCGCGCCGAGCATCAGGCCGACCGCCGCGGCGCCGCCGTTGGGCATGAGCCGGGGGATGGTGAACGGGGAGAGGGCGCGCTGTCCCCGGTTCTCGAGCAGCATGTGCTGGTCCAGCATGGTGAGCGCGCCGCCGATGCCGGTGCCCACCACGACCGCCAGCCGTTCGGGGTCCGTCCCGGGACGCCCCGCGTCGGACCATGCCTCCTCCGCGGCCACCAGCGCGGCGGCCTGACTGCGGTCGAGCCTGCGCCGCTGGACGTGCGCCAGCCGCTCGTAGGGGTCCTCGGCCATGCGGCCCGCGATACGGACCGGCAGCCGGGCGGCCCACGGCTCGACGAGCGTGGTGATCCCGGAGTTCCCCGCCAGGAGTCCCTTCCACGTCCGGTCGACGTCACCGCCGAGCGGTGTCGTGACCCCCAGCCCGGTCACCAGGACGTCGTCGCGGTGCGCCGGGGGCCGCCCCTGGAAGGGGGCCAGGTCATCGGGCGAGTGCGGCACCGGACACCTCCGTCGAAGGCGTGGTGGCACGGCGCGCGGTCAGGAAACCCGTCGCGCGCACGGTCGGCGCGGTACTCCTGGGCTGCGGTTCGCCGCTCGTGGTCGCGTCCGAGGGGACTTCTCCACGGGCGCGACCCCGGATTCTGCTGACGCTGACGGGAGGCATTGCTACTCCGAATTTCTGTTTCTCCCCGGACGGAGTCCTGGAAAACCATCCACGGGGAGAAGACACGTATTCTTCACGGTCGAGCCTGTAGCTCATCGCACGAATATCGATTCGCGGCGACGGGAAAAACCTATCGGCACCGGGTCGCACGCACATCAGACATACTGCTGAATTGGCGGATAGTACTTAGGGGGGAGGTCTCCCCTGTTCGGCGGGGTGCGACCGTCACCAGGCGCGGGAGCAGGACCCTGGCAGCGCTCTCACCAGGGGAGGAGGCGAGGTGGGGAGCGGATCCGGGGCCTTGGGGCGGGAACCGGGACGCCCCCTGAATTGATGATTGCCGTAGTCGATATCCGTGCTGCATAGTGATGCGCAGCACGACACAATTGACTCCGGCCCGCGCCTGCACCGCGATCCACGGCCGCGTCGTCCACCGGAAAAGAGGAGAAACATGCACGACGTCAGGGCCCGACCCTCCTGCGCCTCGGAGGAAAAGGTCCATGTGATTCGCTGGCCCTTGGAGGTGGCCAAACTGGACCGGTACAGGCGCCAAGGGGTGCTCCGCATGATCGTCGTCGAGGACCGGGCCACCCCTCCCGTCACGACGGACGTGCGGGAGGACTGGGTCCGCTCACCGATCACGCGGGAGGATTTCGCCGTGCGGGTCGAGGCCCTGCGGGCCCGCGCCGGCACGCATTCCGCTCCCCTGCTCGATCAGGACGGACTGCTGCGCTACGGCACGCAAGTGGTGGCCGTCTCCCCCACGGAGACCTACCTCCTCCGGCCCCTGGTGCAGCGCTTCGGCAGTCTCGTGGCCCGGGAGGAGCTGCTCGGGCTGTTGAGCGCGCGCAGTGGTACGGCGAGCCGTAACGCGCTCGACCTGCACGTCATGCGCATCCGGCGGCGGCTGCTGCCTCTCGGGCTGCGGCTGCGTACCGCCAGCCGGCGCGGCTACCTGCTGGAGAATCTCGCCTGACGTCCCGGTCCGGCCGGGCGGCCAGCCTGCCTGCCGCCCGCCTTCACCCGCCGGTGGAGGCCAGCCCGCTCCGGTGGGCGTAGATCACCGCGTGCACCCGGTTGCGCAGCCGGAGTTTGTCGAGAATGTGCTGCACGTGCGACTTGACGGTGCTCTCGCTCAGCACGAGGGCGGCGGACATCTCGGCGTTGCTGAGCCCCTGCGCCAGGAGGTGGAGCACCTCCCGTTCCCGCGGTGTCAGGACGTCCGCCCGCCGCAGCTCCGCTGCAAGCTCGCTCATGTCCATGCACGGCGCCGTGGGCCACCGTGGAGCGCTTGCGGTCCCCGTCGGCGGGGCGGCGAAAACGCCGTACCCGGCGGCGACCATCAGGACCGCGGATGCGAGCTGCTCGGGTGTCGCCCCGCTGAGTACGGCGCCCGCGGCTCCGGACCGCACCGCGCGCTGCACGTCGGCGTCGTGGTCACGGGCGGTCAGCAGGACGCGCGGGCCCCCGCCGTCCCGGAAACCGTCGGCGACGGCCTCGACGAGGCCGGGCACGTCCAGGCCGGGCATGTCCGCGTCGGCGAGGACCACATCGGGCCTGAGGCGGAGGGCCTGCCGCTGGGCGTCCGCCGTGCCGGACGCCTCTCCCACCACCTCGATGGCATCGTGCCGGTCGAGGACGGCGCGCAGCCCTGCGCGGATCAGAGCTCGGTCGTCGACGATCAGGACGCGGATGTCGGCGGTCATGAGGATGTCTCCCTTCGGACGGGTCTTGTGGTCGGCGTGGACGGCGGGAGCGGCTCCCCTCGCGTGGACGCGGCGCCGGGCGGCATTGCCCGCCCGGCGCCGTGCCCACGTCACACGGCCGTGGAGGGCCGCAACTGCGGTTCCTGGACCACCGGGCCGGCGGGACGTGGCCGGCGAGGTGTCACCAGTACGGCGAGTGCGCCGGTGGCGATGAGGGCGGTGCCGGTCCAGAGGGCGGGGAGCATGCCGTGTTCGAAGTCGGTGGGGGTGGTGAGGCCGCCGTGTGCGGTGAAGACGGAGGCGAGGACGGCGACGCCCAGGACACCGCCGAGTTCGCGCAGGGCGTTGACGGCGCCGGAGGCCATGCCGCGGTCGGTGGGGGCGACGGCGCTCATGACCATGTTCGCGGTCGGGGAGAAGTAGAAGGTCATGCCGAGCCCGCACAGGACGAGGGCGGGGACCAGGGTCGTGTAGTCGACGTCGAGGGAGATGCGGAAGGCGATCCAGCCGAGGCCGATGGCCTGGAAGGCCAGGCCGAGGGCGACGATGGGCCGTCCGCCCAGGCGGTCGGAGAGGAACCCGGCCAGCGGGGCGACGAGGACGGGCACGGCCGTCCAGGGCAG